>CBFGQF010000062.1:0-9499 GCA_965650865.1 uncultured Alphaproteobacteria bacterium
TGGTGATTTGGGGATTTTCGCGGGAAAAAACTCCGAATGCGCCAAAGAAACGCAAGACCATGCTGATGGACCCACAGGCGATTTTTCTTATGGCGATCGGTGCGCTCTGCGTTGCCATGATCGCCAAAGACCAGACCGTGCAAATCATCGGCTGTGTCGTCATGCTATTCATGATGTTCGTATGCGTTCCCCATCGCGGCGCGTTTGCCCTTTTGCTGGCGATTACATTGTTCGTTTTCGAAGATGTGAAAATGTGGGCGAAACACCGGGAAGTGTTAGCAACCGAACGCGATTATTTCGGAATCATGACCGTATATAAAAACGGAGACACACATTCGCTGGAACACGGGACCACCATGCATGGCGCGCAGTATATGGATGAACGGCGGATGACGCCCACGACATACTATTCCCCCAAAGGCCCCGCCGCAGACTTGTTCCACCATCTGGATGCGCGCAGTGGCACGCCCGTGCAGATTGCCGGACTGGGCCTTGGCGTTGGCAGCATTGCCTGTTATAGCGCCCCCAATCGATTTTTTGACTTCTATGAAATCAGCAAAGCCGTTGTCGACATTGCCCAGAACGCCGATTATTTTACTTACCTCCGCGATTGCGGATCACCCTACCGGATCATTCTGGGCGATGCGCGCTTGAAGATACAAGAATCCCCGAACGCCTATTACGATCTAATCTTTATCGACACATTCAGTTCCGACAACATTCCCGTCCATGTGATGACGGAAGAAGCGATCTGGACTTATCTTTCAAAGCTGAAACAGGGCGGCATTATCGCCTTCCATATTTCGAACAGATATATGGATCTGCGATACCCGCTTTCGGCGATAGCCGAAAACATGGGGCTTCTCGCCGCTTTCCGCTTTCATATTGCAAGCCCGGAAAACAGAACGGCACCGCGGGATTCCAACTCGCTCTATGTGATCATGTCCAGAACCCCCGAAGATATGGCCTATTTTACAAAGGAAAAAGGCTGGCTCCTGCTGCCTGCCAAGGATGGATTCCGGCCATGGCGGGACGATTACGCCAACGTGCCGGGCGCAATGCAGATATTCCACAACTACGATTAAGCGTCGGGCGCATTTAAAAGGTTTCGCATATCGCGGTCTTCTATCTCGACCACCCATAAATCCGGATCGCGTTGCACCGAGCGTTTGATGTAATCATCGGCCGCGCCCTCTGCAACGATTTCCGCGCCCATGGCATCGGCCCAGCCAAGACGGCCTTCAAAATCACGTTGCTGTATCAGGACGCGGCATCGCCCGCCCATATCGGCAATCTTTTGAAGAACGATTCCCCCTGTTTTGTCACCGCGTGCTGCCACATAAACGCCGCGTCCTTCCGATGCCAGACGGCGGATTTCTCCTTCGATCCATAAATGGGTTGGAATGCGCGTATCACCGCTCACGGTTAGTTCACGCTTTTTTGGGAATTCTTGAAAACCCAGCATTCGACAATGTTCTGCGCCACATAGGTGCTGGAAGGATTGTTGAGTTTCAAAAGGCGGGATGCAATGCGAACAGCTTCGCAATGTCCGACGCCGCATTTGCTCAGGCCGCAATAGGCATTCAGGACGCAATCTTTCATGCGGCATGTTTCAGGGTCATCAACCATCCGGCTGATTTGCGACGCCTCGTCACTAAGGTCCTGTAGCGTTTCTTCCATCATGACGATCGGTATCAGTTTTTGAGTTTCCGACCATATAGTTCAAGACGATGGTCGATCAGTTCATACCCAAGCTCGCGGGCAATCTTTTCCTTGATCAGCTCCAATTGCTCATTCTGGAACTCTATCACCTTTCCCGTCTCCAGATCGATCAGGTGGTGATGGTGTTCCATATTGGTTTCGTAACGGGAAAAGCTCTCGTTGAATTCATGGCGGGTGACAAGGTCGAGTTCGTCCAGCATGTTGAGGGTACGATAGACGGTGGCGATGCTGATGCTCGGATCGACCGCTTTCGCCCGCTCGTAAACCAGTTCTACCGACGGATGATCGGCGGATTCGCCCAGAACTTTCAGGATCGTTTTGCGTGGGCCGGTCATTTTCAGGCCTGCTTCAACACAGCGTTGTTCGAGTTCGGTCATCGTGGTCATCTCCGCTTTTAATTATCGTTCGCAATGGGATGGCCGGATATTAATCCGCATGACCGGCATTGTCCATGCCTGTATTTTCCTGTGTTGTTACAGGATCTTGCGCCATGACGCGCGTTGCAGGAAGCAAAATCGTGACTTTCGTGCCCTGCCCGGTATCGGATTCGAGGTAGAGATGCCCACCGTGCAATTCCGCCATAGCCTTGGTCAGCGGCAGTCCAAGGCCCGTGCCTTGCTGCCCGCTGTTGCGTGTGGGGTCGTGAATCTGGCCGAACGGTTCCATCGCGTCCTTGATACGGTCTTTCGGAATGCCCACGCCATAATCCTGAACGATCAGCAGCATATTGCCAAGATCGTCCAGTTCGGCGCGGATATCGATGACGCCGCTCTTGTGTGAATATTTGATCGCGTTGGTCACAAGATTGATCAGGATCTGGCGGACAAGACGCGGATCGGCATAAAGATAGGGAAGATTGTCGGCGATGGTTTCGCGGATTTCAAGGCCGCTGCTAAAGGCGCGGTTCGCCATGATGCGCGTTACAGACTGGATCAGGCCATGGACATCAATATTCTGTTCGTCCAGTTCCACCTTCCCGGCTTCGATCTTCGACATATCGAGAACCTCGTTGATGATCTCAAGAAGATGCTTTGCGCTCATATGGATATCACCCTGATATTCCAGATATTTGGGATGACCCAATGGACCGAAGGTTTCCTTGATGATCATCTCGGAAAAACCGATGATCGCATTTAGCGGCGTACGCAGTTCATGGGACATATTGGCAAGGAAGGCTGATTTTGCCTGGCTTGCCGCATCCGCCTGCTCCTTGGCAACGCGCAGAGAGTATTCCATCTGCTTGCGCAAAGTGATGTCCATGATAGTCGTCACCTGGAAACGGCGTTTCTGGCTCAGCTCCAATGTCGCCGTGGTGAAAAGCACGTTGGCCACAGTGCTGTTCTTGCGCATCAGCTTCATCTCACCGGAACTACGAATTCCGCCGCGGATAAAATCTTCATGGTTATGACGCGCCATCTCGCGCTCGTCCGGCGCGATGATGTTGACAAAGTCGAGACCGATCAGATCGTTGCGGTTCCACCCATAGATGCGGATAAAACTATCGTTCACTTTGACGACACGGCGGTTATGGTCGGTCACCAGAATGCCGACCTCGCTGACGTCGAATATGGAAGTCAAAAGCAAAAGCGCGTCATCACGTTCGCGTTGCAGGGCGGAGTCGTCAACCAAAGCAGGCTGCGCAACAACATCGAGCGCGACAACTTCGGCATCGTCATTGTCCAGCACAGGGCTGATCCAAAAACCCGGCACGTGCAGATTGCCCGGAAAGGTTGGCAGGGACTGAATGGTTACGGGCATTTTGCGTTTCAGGCTGACCTGAAATGAATGGACAAGATGATTGGCGTTTTCGTGATCGAGCAAGGATGCGATGGTTTTTCCGATCAGGTCCTGTTCGCTCTCCCCGAAATACTCGCAGGCCTTTTTGTTGGCGGCATCGATGACGAACTGATCGCCGTCCGGCCTGATGATAAAGCGCGGAACGGGCATATGATCGAAAAGCGTCTTGTAATCGACGTCTTTGGTCATCGGTGCGTGCCCCCTCAAGACAGCGTGGTTTCTATTATATAATACTTTAAAGGGTTAAATCTTCTTTTAACCCGTCATAGAAAAAAGCGAATAAAAACCAAATGTTAGGCGGTTAGTAGGTGCCAAACAGGCGGTCGCCCGCATCGCCCAGACCCGGCATGATATAGGCCTTTTCATTCAGGCAATTGTCGAGTGACGCCGTATAAATCGGTACATGGGCGTATTTCTTCTGCATCACGGCAACACCTTCAGGCGCGGAAACCAGGCACATCAGGATCAGTTTTTCGGACGGAACACCGTTTTTGACCAGCACATCGCACACATATTCGGCGGAATGCCCCGTGGCGAGCATCGGGTCTGTGATGATATAGAGGTTTTGCTGGGATTTTGGCAGGCGAACCAGATATTCGACAGGCCGGTGCGTTTCTTCGTCACGATAGACGCCGACATGGCCGATATAACAATCGGGAATAAGCTCGACGAGCCCCTCTGCCATCCCAAGCCCTGCGCGAAGGATTGGCACAACAACAGGTAAAGGTCCGTCCAGGACTGGGGCCTGCATCTCCTGCATCGGTGTTTCAATGGTCTTTAAGCGCGTGGGCAAGTTACGGGTGACTTCGTAGCCCATCAACAACGAGATTTCGCGAAGCAGCCTGCGGAATTCCCCCGTCGGGGTGTTTTCGTCCCGCATGCGCGACAATTTGTGCTGGACCAACGGGTGGTCGACAATGAAAAGGTTTTTGAATTCGGCATGTTGTTTCATGTCTGGAATCTCGTGCAGTTGGGCAATTGAACAAAGAAGCCGAGCCTACTTGCCGGCATGAATTGTGTGAATATAGCGCTGTATCGGGCTGAGTTCATTATAGGACAGCACTGTACCTTTTGCGTTGATGCCTTCAAGGTCTTTTTTCATGTTCCCGATCAGGTCGTCGACATTGTCGCCCTCTACAGGCTCGGCAATCACGGCCGATACAGTCACAAAAGAGCCTTTTTCGTCCAGTCCGGTGATTTTGGCATCATTAATCATGCCGGTTATGCGGGACGAAGCCGCCTGCGCCCCTACCCGGTCTGCATGTTTCAAGGCCATAAGGAAATATTCGCCGCCAAGGTAATAGGCATCATCGAACGAGCGTAGCCCCTCCTTGATCCGGTCCGATATGCGGCGAACAATCTCGGCAAAGGCCGCTTCTTCCGATTTCCACGCATCACTGAAACTATTGATTTTGACAAGCCCCAGTGAAAACGGATTCCCTCTACGCGACCGGCGCTGCATTTCCCGCTCCAGATCGTCCCGCATAACCTTGAGGGAGCGAAGCCCCGTTTTCTCATCAATCCCGCTGTTTTCCAGCGTCTGTTCGCGCTCTATGCGGCGCATATACTGTATGAACTCTTCGTAATGGCGTGTGAACTCGTTGAACTCCTTCAACGGATTGACATCCCACATCAGGGCCTTGGCGGCGAATATGGTACCGGATTTGATCATATCGGCATGAAGCCGGCTCAGACGGTCCGCAACCCCTTCGCGGATATCGCCTTCGGCAATAGCAGGCCCGATCCATTCATGAAAAACGGTCGGCGTTGCCGGAACGGTGTTTTGACGTTCGAAATAAACGCGCATCATCTGACCGTACCAGACGACGTGTTCGTCCAGTATCGGCGTAATCGCCTCAATACCGATTGTCGATTTGTATTCCAGAACCATGGGAACCCCGAATAATCACTATTCAGAGTATAACCGAAATGGTTACCAAATGGTAAATTTCTGCAATTTATGGAGTAAAACCAAGCGATTGCCGGATCATTAGACCGGCAAATACTCCCGCTCCAGTTCATCCAGCGTTCCAGCCTTGATGGCCGCGCGTACGTCCCGCATCAGGCGGTTGATAAAGGCCACGTTGTGCTGGCTGATAATCTGGTGGGCCAGCGCCTCTTCGGCCTTTAACAGGTGATGCAGATACGCCTTGGAGAAATTGGCCGATGACCACAGGCCTAGCGTTTCATCGAGCGGGCTCGGATCATTCTTGTACTTGGCATTGAGAAGATTGATCTTCTCACCCGGTACGCCTTTCATAAACGCCGCGCCATGGCGGGCCAGACGGGTCGGGATAACGCAATCGAACGTGTCGATGCCATAGCGTACACCGTTAAAGATATCCTTGACCCGGCCAATGCCCAGGAAGTGGATCGGCCGGTTCGGGTGGTTGTGTTTGCGCGTGTATTCAAGGATGCCGTACATCTCTTCATCCGACCCGCCGAGGCATCCGCCTATCGCCGTGCCAAAGAACGGGCGCGAGGCCACATACTGCGCGCTCTCAACGCGAAGATCCTCATACACGCCGCCCTGCACCACGCCATAAAGCCCCTGCCTGCCGTCATGCATGGCGTTGAAGGCGTGCAGCGAACGATCGCCCCATCGTTGGCTCATCAGCATCGATTTGGCGGTGTAATCCTTGCTGACCTGATAGGCCGTGCATTCATCCATCTGGACGATCAAATCCGCGCCGATCTTACGCTGCAAATCCATCGCGATCTCGGGATTCAGGCACATCACCTTTCCGTCCTTGTAGGAACGGAAGAACGCGCCGTCTTCGGTAATTTTCAAAAGACTTTCACGTTTCTGGTGACCGCGCCCCTTGATTTCATCGGCGCAGGAGCCATGCCCCATGGAGAATACCTGAAAACCGCCGGAATCGGTGAGCATCGGGCCATCCCAACCGGTGAATTTATGCAGGCCGCCCATTTGTTCAATCAAATCCGCGCCCGGCTGAATCATCAGATGATAGGTGTTCGACAGAATGATATCCGACTTGGCTTCGCGGAGCTGATGCGGCGACAGGTTCTTCACGGTCGCCTTGGTGCCGCAGAAAATATAGTTCGGTGTTTCGATTGTCCCGTGCGGTGTCGTCAATCGGCCCAAACGTGCGCCGCTCTTTGGATCAACATGCGTGACTTCAAACCCGTGGTTCGGATATTCGATTTTGGTATCGAATGCCTTTGTCACCGGCTGTGGCGGTTTGCGCTTTTCTTTTTTCAGCTTGTGGTTGGACGGGACAACAATTTCCATTTTGACTATTTCCTTCGAATTTCAAAAAATATCCCGGCTTTCGCCGGGATGTTTCCTTTTGCCTGATGCGATTAACGCCATTAGGCTTTCTTTTCGGCCAGAGCCTTTTCGATTTGCGCTTTGTAAGGACGCAGGGCCGGGTCCAGCTTTGTTTTCGCTGTGTCGGCAACAAAGGCGTCAAAACCGCCTTTGTGGTCCAGTGTACGAAGGCCCGCAGCAGAAATCTTCACGGAGATTTTGCGCTTCAGCAGTTCGCTGTAAATCGTTGTGTCATGCACGTTCACTTCGAATGTGCGTTTTGTTTTGTTTTCGGCGTGGGAACGGTTGTTTCCGACCATTCTCTTTTTGCCTGTAACCATGCACTGACGGCTCATTGTCTCATTCCTTCTATCGGAGAATCCTTAAAATCAGGGCGGACATTAAGCGATTTGCGGGAGGGAAGTCAAGCATTCAGCCAAAAAAACTTGGAATGCCTCCGCGTGCGCCCAAAACCGTGGCGGCCATAAGGCCCAACAGGAATAAAATATGTGCGATTACAAGGATATAAAGCCCGCGATGGAGGTGCTTGGCTCCAATCTGCGCCGTGGCGTCTTGCGGCCCGGTCCACGCCCGTTTGATGGCGCTGCCCTCTAGATCCTGCGTCGGCCCGCCGAGACTCACCTTCAGGGCAAAGGCCATCGCCGTAACGGCCGCCCCGCCTTGCTCATACGGCGCGGCCCCTTTCCTGAACGGCACGAGCGAGAAAACCGCCCGGGTCATGCCTGCCGTTGGCGTAATAAGGCCGGACAGCGCAATCAACAGGCCGGAAAGCACGTTCGGCACGAATCCCATAAGTTTTTCGAGCGCCAACATCGGCGCGCCAAAACCGCGGCCAAACCCCTCCTTGCCGAACCGCCATGCAAGGGCCGCAAGGCCCGCATACAGAAACGCCGCCGGAAGGCCCCCGATCAAATACCAGATGACCGGCGCGACTACGCCCTTATCGAGCACTTTTGCCCCCATGCCGATTCCAACGCGGGTGATCGTGAATTCGTCCGCCGCGGTAAGGTTGCTCCGCGTGGTTTTGGCGATTGTATAGAACGCCCCTTTGACCAACTCTTTGGATTGCAGCGCTTTGTGCAAGCGGATTAGCGCCTGCCAAACCGTCCCGACACTTAAAACAAGGCTAAGGGCAACAATGTCGACCAAAAGATACGCAGGATATTCCGTGGAAAGAATTTGAAAGGCGCGCCCGATCAAAAAAGAAACGATCAATGCTGTAAAAGCCATGATCAACCCGCGACTGGCAAGGTCGCCCTCATCCCTGTCCGCATCGCCCAGCTTGCTGCCCAGTTTTCCAAACAGGATTTCAATGGCCCGCCAGAAATAAGGATTGGCATTGCCACCAAAAGCCATGCCCACCACGCCCATAAAAGCCACAAAAACTATCGCGCATGCCGCCGCTGGCAAACGTGCCGGATCGAGGAGTTGTTCATGTAGAGAGGCTATGAAAGCGGATATCTGTTCCATTCCCTTATCCTACCAGCGTTTTTATCTTTACAAAAGGGCGCGAAAACCGTTATGAACACGCGCAAAAATAAAGATAACGAGGGTGTAAAATGACCATTAATTCAAAAGGCGACTATGTTGAAGCGTTTATGGCTTTGGCGATGGATTCATCCCACGACACGTTGACACATCCCAGCACGCCTGCGTTACAAAGCTTTATCAAGCAACACGTCATCACCCCGGGCACGCGCGACGAGCGCGTCAGCAGTTTCATAGAGTTTGCCAATGATGTCGTTAGCCATTGCCTGCAAGAGCCCTGCCTGTGTAATTCCTTTCAGGACGTTATGCAACTTATACCGCAGGAAACGGTCGAACAAAAACGTATCGGACACGCACTTCGCAAGGTCGCCATCGAAGTCGGCGCGCACAAACCGGCCTGGTAGGCTCCCACTCCAATATTTCGTTTTTTAAAACACATTCCTTAAGCTATCATTCAGAAGCCCTCCCCGGGCTTCTTTTCTTTTGCGCATTTCGCTGCCATCTTATGCTATAATATTAACCAATACTGATTTGGGATTAGGACCGCTATGCTCTACCACCTTTATGATCTTCAGCACGCCATTATGACGCCGGCACGCCTTATGGCCGAAGTGACCAAGATGGCATTCCAAAATCCATGGAATCCGCTGGCGCACACCCCGATAGGCCGGACCATCGCCGCGGGTGCGGAATTGTTCGAGCGTGTTAACCGGCGCTTCGGGGAGCCTGACTGGAGCCTTCCCAAAACCGAAATCGATGGGAAAGAAGTCGCGGTTACCGAAGAGGTCATCGTGACAAAACCATTCTGTCACCTCACCCATTTCAAGCGCGATATCAAACGCAAGGACCCGCGCGTTCTGGTCGTTGCACCGATGTCCGGCCACTACGCCACCCTGTTGCGCGGCACGGTTGAGGCGTTGCTGCCCCACCATGATGTCTATGTGACGGACTGGATCGATGCGCGCATGGTTCCCGTCAACGAAGGCAAATTCAACCTCGACGACTTCATCACCTATCTGCGCGAGTTTATGTCGCTACTCGGCCCGCAAACGCATTTGATTGCCGTGTGCCAACCGGCGGTCCCTGTTCTCGCCGCTGTTTCCCTGATGGCCGCAGACGAAGACCCGAACCAGCCATTGACAATGACATTGATGGGCGGGCCGATCGATACACGCATTTCCAAAACCGCCGTCAACAAAC
>CBFGQF010000063.1:0-9403 GCA_965650865.1 uncultured Alphaproteobacteria bacterium
CCCCACCTCCGCGTCCGGATTTGGGCTGTCAGCAAGCGCCTTGCTAACAGCAGCGGGTAAAAAATCACAAAACGGTGCCCTGCGGGCGCCGTTTTTTTTTTGCCAATTAGTATTTCCTGAAATTTGCCGCTTTATGGCAAAACTTCATACAATATTAAGAACCACCCATTAGGATGGGCCATAAGAACAAAGCCGATATTATTAGGGGTAGAGTACGTCATGAGTGTGGGAACAGTGACAGGGTGCGATTTTCTGGAGGGCAACGGCAACGTGGTTGCGGTGGTCGAGCGGTCGTTGCCGCAAATCGACCGTGGTTATTACCAGCTTCGCGCCAATCCGCGTTTTTTTGAAATTGTGGCGGCCGGGCAGGCCGTCGGGAGGTTCGATATGCCGAACCAGTCTTTGTTCGAGCTTTTAACTCACCTGAGCGAGATCGCCGTGGTAGAATGTCCCGATGGATATTGGCCGGGTGCGGTGACGAATGCCATGTATGTCCAGACATCGAAAGAGGTGTTGTCATGAGCCTTGGCATCAAACCATTGATCGGCCAGCCTTTGGATGAAATTCTGGGAGATCTTTCATCCGTGAAGGCCCATGGCTCAACGACAAAAATGGTTGGCGGGAATCTGGTCGCCGGTGCCGGAGTTGGCATCACGCATGTTTCTAAGGATGCCCAGATCCCGTCGGCGGCTCCGAAAGAAGGGTTTGAGGCAATCATTCGTCCATCCGTACCTGGTATGGATTTCTAATCCCTCTTGCCCCGCATCCGGTTGTATGACAACCTTACGGTGTGGGGGAATTCGGCGTGACGCATAAAACAGCACTCATTACGGGCATAACCGGGCAGGACGGCGCCATATTGGCGGAGTTGCTGCTGGACCGTGGTTATGATGTTCATGGTATCCGCCCCTATCTGCCGTTTGACGACACGGCGCGTTTCCATGAATTTCATAAGGACATCACGCTTCATTATGCCGATATGGCGGATGAGGGGAGCCTGATCCGCATTCTGGATAGGGTAAAGCCCGATGAAATATACAACCTTGCCGCGATGAGCCATGTCCATGTCAGTTTCGCGATGCCGGAACTGACAGGGAATGTGAACGGGCTTGGTACCGTCCGCTTGCTTGAGGCGATGCGCACGGTTGGGATGGAAGGCCATGCCCGGTTTTATCAGGCCTCCTCCTCCGAAATGTTTGGCAACACCGCCGCGCCGCAAACGGAAGCGACGGCCTTTGCGCCATGCTCGCCTTATGGCGCTGCAAAACTCTATGCCTACTGGATGGTGCGCACCTACCGCGATGCCTATGGATATCACGCCAGCAACGGTATTTTGTTCAATCATGAAAGCACGCTGCGCGGCGAAGAATTCGTCACCCGCAAAATTGCCTGCGCAGTCGCGGAGATTGAGGCCGGAATGCGTGATTGCCTCACGCTCGGCAACCTCAATGCACGGCGTGATTGGGGCCATGCGCGTGATTATATGCGCGGTGCGTGGATGATGCTGCAACAGGAACAGGCCGATGATTACGTTTTGGCCACCGGCGAGACTTATTCGGTGCGTGATTTCGTCAAGCAGGCCTTTGCCGCTATTGATGTTCAGATTGACTGGCATGGGGCTGGGCATTCCGAAACAGGGAGGGATCATAAAACGGGGCAGATAATGGTGCGGGTCGACCCGGCCTTGTTCCGCCCGCTTGATGTGCATGTCTTGTGCGGGGACGCGTCCAAGGCCCGCGCAAAGCTAAACTGGCGCCCATCCTATAGCTTTACGGACCTGGTCCATGAAATGGTCGAGGCGGAGCGGATTCCATCGCGCATGAAGAAAATTTATGGCTGAGCGCGTGTATTCATTACAGGGGAAGCGCGTGTTTATTGCCGGGGAAACCGGCCTCGTCGGGCGCAGCCTTCTGGATCAACTTCAATCCATCGATTGTGAAATTTTAAGTGCGCCACATCAGACGCTGGATTTATGCGATCAGGCGGCGACCTATCGCTGGTTGCTTAATAATAAACCCGATTGCATTTTCATGGCGGCGGCAAAGGTCGGCGGCATTGGTGCGAATGCCGCATACCCGGCCGATTTCATCCGCGATAATCTGGCGATTGTTACCAATGTTGTTGAAGGCGCGTATCGCGCGGGGGTGGGGCGGCTCCTGTTTTTAGGCTCGTCCTGTATCTATCCGAGAATGGCGCTACAGCCGATTGCGGAAGAAGCGTTATTGACAGGGCCTCTGGAGCCGACGAACGAGCCCTATGCCATCGCAAAAATTGCAGGATTAAAGATGGTGCAATCTTACCGACGTCAATTCGGGTGCCGTTACATCGCCGCTATGCCGACCAATCTTTACGGGCCCTATGATCGGTTTGATTCAGAAAGCGGTCACGTGATCCCGGCAATGATCGCGAAATTCCACCGAGCAAAGACGGAAGGGGCGGCGGAAGTTATACTATGGGGCAGCGGCAGCCCTTTACGTGAATTTCTTTATGCACGGGATCTTGCCTGTGCGCTTGTTATGATGATGGAACAGTATGATGACGATAAAGCCCTGAATATTGGCAGCGGTGAGGAAATTTCCATCCTTGATCTTGCGGACATGATTGCCAATGTTGTCGGTTATTGTGGCGACATTCGCTTTGATGCGTCAAAACCTGATGGAACCCCACGGAAATTAATCGATAGCTCGAAATTAAAGGCGCTGGGATGGCAAGCGCAAACGAATCTGCGCGATGGCTTGTATCAGACCTATCAATGGTATCTGGAGCGCGCGGGCGTTACGATTCCAACGGGCCGGTCTTGCGCATCGTCAGGAACGTGATCGTCCCGCCATATTCGATCTGCCCCGACATCTGGATGCGATCGTCCTTGCGGGCGAGCTTTAACCTCGAGGTATAAGTGACCGGCTCACGTGTCGGCGCGCCGTTTGGCGCGGTGAGGAGAAAATCAATGTGGGCCTCTGATGGGTCCGCAACCGATATCATTTCGACTTCGGTATCGCTAAGGACATTAAAGGTGCTGGTCCAAAGGCAATTGGCGCGGTCGTACCGTCGCGTCTGGCCGTTCCGGATTTCGGTCGTGCCGTCCGATTTCTTTTCTAACGGACCGTTATAATCCGTGGTGCTGGTTACCTGATATATTCCGTCGAGCGGGTGGGGCATACTTCGATTATAGCCGCATTCATATGAAAGTACAGTGTCTCGGGTGAGACATCTGCATACATAAAATTACATCGATGGTTCGGCGGGGGCGGTTCCCATTACGGCATGAACCAGTTTGTGCGTTCCTTCGCCATATATTTTGATGTGCCGCGCGCCAGCTACGTTAAAGATCGAAGTTACTTCTTCTGTTGTCCATTTATTAGAAAGAATAGGGACAATCTGGCTACCGGCTAATGCTTCGTAACTTCCTTGTGACGTATGGATAATATGATCTTCTTTACATTCGGCAATGAGCTTCGTCGTTGAAAGATCTGGATCGAAACGTGTTACCATTTTCCAATTCTTGAACACATCATATGGTTTGGAAATGATGTTGTCATGAACGGCACGCGGGAAGGCGCTAAGCAGGAACGCTTCAAATACTTTGGTTCTGGCATATCTTGCTTCTGCTTGCTCTATAAAGGCCTTAGACAAGGCAGGGTCGGATGGACGAGTTTCCATCGTCATTAGGATATGGCTACCCGGTCCGTGCTGATCTACCACTTTTCGTAGGTATCGAACGGCATTCAACATAGGCGTACTGCCGCTAATATTGGGCGCGTTGCCGAAAGGGCCGCCAAAAAGGCTTATTATAGCCGTTGAGCCAGTATCTCTTGCCTCTGGTGGGATGGGTAATAATGGCCCTTCCATGAAGTCGCCGGATATACCGCTGGAAGTAATATTATACTTATCGTGGAAAAACCTTAAAGCGTCGCTGACATAGCGGTCATTCATATCAACGGCGTTAAGGTTTGTAATATTTTTCCCGGCCTTTAACATGCCGCTAATAATTCTACCATCTTTTTTGGTTACGGCCATCTTTTCGCCGACACCATAGCCAAAATAGGCGATGGCTCCAGATGGCAAGACATCAGCGAGCCCTTGACTTAATGCAAGCTTGATAACTTCCACATCTCCATGAGTAAATCCGTAGGCGTTGGGCTGCCCTTTCACATTTGAAAAGCTCTGTGATATGTGTTCATCCCAAGCTCTGGCACCAACACTAACAGGGGTTTGGGATCCCCAGATGCCTTGTTCAATTTGCGGAGACGTTTTAGGCAGATCAAAAAATAAGTAAGGTGTGAGCACCCCTTCTGCTTTGCCTTCTAGCGTATCAAAAAAAGCTTTTTTAAAGCCCTCTCGTTGAGCTTGATTAGAGCTAAGTACCTTGTTGTCAGGCTCAATACGACGCAAAACTCCTACAACGCGGCCATTACTGGCTTCGGGTTGGTCCTGAAGGGCCCTTTCTCCGACATACGTTAAGCCGGGTCGGACAAGGGTCATGGTATTTTCTATTCGTGCATCCATGATAACCAGCTTACTTACAATCTTTTTATATTTGGCGTTGGGAGAGAGGATGTCTTCCACATACCCTCAAATTGCATGCGGTAGGCATCTGCTACAGCCGCATATTTAATCAAAATCACAGTCGGTTCTGCCTCGAACAATACGACAGCCAGTTTTTTTCCGTAGACATAGAATGGAACTGATGTGAATTGCTCTTTGGGTATCCAGCGATATTCAGCGTAGTCAGGCGTTGCCAAAACATGGGTGTCGCCTTCCTGAACCAAGATTTTATAAGAAATACCTTTTGTATTCCTCATACGCGTCACATGTCTTTCCAGATTCTCGGCATCTAGCCATTTTTCAAACAAGCGTTCATCAACGTTGCTGACTAATATCTGTCCTGGATCGTCTTTGATTGTATTATAAATATCTTCGTAAAAATCCCAAAATCCAGTCTTTCCATGGAAAATAGTTACATCACCGCTTCTCTGACGCACGCCATCCAAACCGATAAATTCAATGCCGCCGTTTTCCAGCGTCTTGCGAATGGTCTCGATTGTGCTTGCGCGGGGGGTCGTCTGGCCGTTTTCGATGCTGCCGATGGAAGTTGCGGATATGCCTGTGCGCTGGGCCAGATCTTGCTGGCTCCAGTTCAGAATCCCACGTGCGCCTCGAATTTGTGCCGTTGTAATCGACATTTTCTATAATTATTCCCACGGGTTAAGGTTCTACTGCCTCTAACTTGGGCTTGGTTTTATCCCAATCTGTAAAATCATGCAAGGAAAATCGCTGCCTATATTAGGAAAAAAATTATTGACAAATGGGCTGCAATTTTAGATTGTCCTAACCAAGACTTGGAAAACCTCCAAGTTTTAGCCTGTTAACCGTTGGCCGATCCCCACACTAGGCCGGGACAGACAGGCAAGGGTGTACACTACAAAACGGTAATAATAAGAGGGGGTGTAACCCCACACACGGCGGAGACTTTGGTTTATACCAAAGTCTCCGTTTTTATTTTGCGTTCAAACTGCGGCGCGGCCTGTCTCCGCGATGGCCCCGTGGGATGCCAGCAATCCTTCGCGGCGGAGCAGGGCGTCGGGGTCCGCATCTCTCCCTCGGAAGTTGCGATAGAGCACGGATGGATGTTCGCTGCCACCTTTTGCGAGGATTTCATTTTTATAACGCGTTGCGGTTTCAGAATCGTACAAGCCTTTTTCCATGAACAATTCGAATGTATCGGCATCCAGAACTTCCGCCCATTTATAGGAGTAATATCCGGCCGAATATCCGCCGCCAAAGATATGGGTAAAGGATGTCGATGTCGGCCCCGCCATGCGCGGGAAGAGTGTTGTGTCTTTCGTTACATCGTCTTCAAATGCCGCAACATCGTTTATCGACGATGGATCTGTCGAATGCCATGCCATGTCGAGCATACCAAGATTGGCCTGACGCAGCCCCATCCATCCGACAAAGAAATTCTTCGAGGCATAAAGCTTGTCGAGTAAGTCTTGCGGGATAGGCTCCCCTGTCTGGTAATGTTTGGCGAACAAATCGAGCGTTTCTTTGGTGTAGGCCCAGTTTTCCTGAACCTGTGAAGGTAACTCGACGAAATCCCATAAAACCGATGTTCCCGAATGCGACGGATATTTCACATTCGAAAGCATCATATGCATCGCGTGGCCCATTTCGTGGAACAGGGTCAGCACTTCATCGTGAGTAAGAAGGGACGGTGCGTCCTTCGTGGGCTTGGTGAAGTTGCAAACGACGGCGACGAGCGGGCGTTTCATGCCTTCGCTGAATGTGCCTTGCTCGCGATAGGATGTCATCCATGCGCCTTGCTTCTTGCCTTTGCGCGGATAGAAATCAGCATAGAGCACACCCATGAACTCGCCGGATTTTGAATCCGTGACGTTGTAGGTCATTACGTCTTCATGCCAGACAGGGTAGTTTTTCGCCGGTGTGAAGGTAATGCCGAACAATTTGGAGAAGTGAGTGAATGTCCCCTCCAGAACTGGTTCCAGGGGGAAATAAGGGCGCAAATCCTCGGAAGAGAACGCAAAAAGTTTTTCCTTTAATTTCTCGCTGTAATACGCAATGTCCCACGGCATGATATCGCCTTCGAATCCGCGCTGGGCGGCAAACTCTTTCAAGTCTTTCAAATCCTTTTGCGCAGATGGTTTATAAATGGCGAGGAGTTTTTTGAGGAAGCCCATCACGGCTTCGGCTTTTTCCGCCATGCGTTGTTCCAGAACGAAATCCGCATGGTTTTTATAACCGAGCAGTTTTGCGCGCTCGTCCTTGAGACGCACTATTTTCAGGACATTGTCGCAATTGTCGAATTCATCCTTGTAAGCGCGTGATCCGAACGCGCGCCAGACCTTTTCACGCAAAGCGCGGTTGTCAGCATAGGTGACGAACGGGCCAAAGCTCGGGTAATCCAGTGTGATAACCCATTTGCCTTTGAGGTCGCGTGCCTCGGCCTCTTCGGCTGCGGCGGCAACCGCGGTTGGCGGCAGGCCTGCAAGATCGGCTTCGTTGTGTATCACAAGCGTGAATGCTTCGGCAGATTTCTTCGCGTTCTTGGCGAATTCCGGTCCCATCACCGAAAGCTGTTCGTTGATTTCACGAAGCTTTTGCTTCTTGGCTTCATCAAGCAGAGCGCCGCCGCGGACAAAACCCTTATAGCAATCTTCAAGGATTGTTTTTTCTTCGGCGGTGAGTGTCAATGAATCGCGCTGGTCATAAACGGCTTTCACACGTTTAAACAGATCGGCGTCCATAATGACGTCGCTGCCAAAATTGGAGGAGAGGGGGCCGATTTCCTGCGCCAGTTCTTCGAGTTTGTCGGTCCCTGCGGCGGACAATTGATTGTAGAAAATGGTGGTGATGCTGCCCAGCCGTTCGGATGCGGTTTCCAGTGCGCCGACGGTGTTGGCAAAATCGGGCGCTTCTGCGTTCGTTTTGATGGCTTCGATGTTCGCGCGGGCTTCTTCAATGGCCTTGGTCACAGCGGGCAGGTAATGGTCTTCCTGAATAAGATCGAAAGGAGGGACGCCGTGCGGCAGGGTGAAATCGGAAAGAAGCGGGTTTTGCGAGGTCATGAGAAACTCTAATCCTTTTGCGTTTAAATATGACTTACTTTATATGGTACGAAATGACCCAGCCGCCAAGATCAACGCAGTTCGATGATGTCTATTTTTCGGCGGATGGCGGGCCGGATGAAACGCTCCATGTATTCTTGAACGGTAACAACCTGCCGGCGGCTTGGCAAGGCCGCCCGCGCTTTACCATCGGTGAAACCGGATTTGGCACGGGCCTTAATTTCCTTCTGGCGTGGGAATTATTTGAAAAAACCACGCAGACAGGAGCCTTCCTCGATTTTGTCAGCGTTGAAAAGTTCCCTATGGGCGCTGAGGAGATTCGGCACGGTTTGGCGCCATGGGCGGAACGGCTGGAGCCGTATTTGTCCAAAATGCTGGAACAATATCCGATCCGCGTGCCGGGCTTTCACCGCATGGTGTTCGATAATCGCGTGGCGCTCACCCTGATTTTTGATGATGCGAATGACGCCTTGCCCGAAATAGACGGGCAGGTTGATGCTTGGTTTCTCGATGGCTTCACGCCTGCCAAAAACCCGGATATGTGGTCGGAGAAAGTGTTCAGCGAAATCGCACGGCTTAGCCACGCCGGCACAAGCTTTGCGACCTTTACCGCGGCGGGGTTTGTAAAACGCGGACTCCAGGCGGCGGGCTTTACGGTTGAAAAGCGCAAAGGATTTGGTCGCAAGCGCGACATGATGGCGGGCCATTTTAATGGACTGGCCCGCGAAGATAAGACGCCTGCACGTGACATTGTCATTCTTGGCGCCGGTCTCGCCGGAACATCCTGCGCCTATGTTCTTAAACAATACGGCTTCAACCCTGTTCTGGTCGACCCGAACGGTATTGCCTCCGGCGCGTCGGGCAATCCTTGTGGTATTGTCAATCCACGTTTTACAGCGTTCAGAAGCGCGGAGTCGGATTTTTATACGGCGGCATACGCGCAAGCTGTAAGAACGCTGCCGCATTTGAACGATATTGATTACCTGCGCTGTGGTTCCCTCCATCTCCTAACCGATGACGATAAACGCACACGTCTTACACGCACCAAGGACAATTGGGGCTGGCATGATGATCATATGCAATTGCTAGATAGAGAATCGGCAAGCGCCGTGGCAGGCATAGATATAGATAAGGATGCATTGTTTCTGCCGGATTCTATACGGCTCAATCCCAAGAAATTATGTCACGCCTATGCAAAGGATATAGAGGTTGTAAGCAAAACCCTTAATGAGGATGAAGTGGTCATTCACGCGCACGGCGCATCGATTGCGGATATCTTTCCGCAAATTCCACTACACACGGTGCGTGGGCAGATATCGCTGATAAGGGAATTGATGCCATCGATAAAGGCCAACATCTGCTATGGCGGTTATATTTCCGCGCCTTCCGACGGATGGCATGTTGTGGGATCGACCTTCCAGAAGTGGTTGGATCATACCGATGTTCTGGACGAAGATCACGCGCAGATCATCGGGAATTTAAGGGCGAATGTTCCGGCGATCGGGGCGGGTGACATTATCGGGGGCAGGGCGGCGCTCCGTACGGCGTCGAAAGACCGTTTCCCGGTGATAGGCCCTGCGCCGAATGGGCGCGATGCCTTGATATCCACCGCCCATGGATCGCATGGTATAGTTTCGACGCTCGCGGGAGCGCATTTGCTGGCGGACATCCTCAGGGTAGGCATAAAGTCTATAGGAAAATCCACGATTGCATCGCTTTCTCCTTTGCGGTTCGAAAAGCGATTGAAGTAAGCGGCAGCAGAATGTACAAAGAATTTCTGTTCAATAACCGCGGATAGGGCCGCCCTTTTTCTTGTC
>CBFGQF010000064.1:0-9348 GCA_965650865.1 uncultured Alphaproteobacteria bacterium
GGCAGGGATAGGAATAAATACTGGCCCGTGTTCAGTCGGAAACATGGGGTCGCGCCAACGCTTTGCCTATTCCGCGCTCGGTGACCCTGTCAATCTGGCTTCCCGCCTCGAGGGCCAAACGAAAATCTATGGCGTGGGCATTCTGGTAGGCGAAGCAACACAACAGCTTGTTCCCGATTTTGCGCTGTTAGAGCTTGATTATATCCGTGTGAAGGGCAAGGAAAAGCCGGTGCGTATCTATGCGCTGATCGGGGATGACAAGAAGGCGGCAGAGGCTCCTTATCGGGCATGGGTAGAGGCGCATCAAAAGGTTCTTGCGGCATACCGTTTCTGCGCGTGGGATGAGTGTTTGCAGAAGATAGAAGAGGCACGCAAAGTGGCCGACAAAAACTATGCCGGCCTGTACGATGTCTATAAAAACCGCGTTCTCCAACTGAAAGAAAATCCGCCCCAAGCCGGTTGGGACGGAATCTATATTGCCCGTGATAAATAGGCGTTATTGAATATCGACCTGAATGTTGTTTTCAATCAGCAATGTATAACCACCGATCTTGAACGTATCATAGGTACCAGCGGCATCACCTGCCACATCTGTCGAAGTGACGTTCCCGGCGCCTGCATATTTCTCTAAGGCCTGGGTATCGATATCGTCTGCTGTGGCATCTATGATATCGGTCGTCAAGCCCGCATCTATAACTAGCTTGCTTCCCGTTACCGCACCACTGGATATTTTTAAATAGCCGGAATGGTTTGTCCCGCCATCGAAATAACTATCGCTGGTTTTCAGAAGGTTGAAGATATTTTCCAGCGTCAGGGTCATAGTCTGGTTGGCCGCGCCGAATTGCAACTGTTCGATTCCCGATACCTGTTCGAAGTTGATGTTGCTGAAATCAAGACTGCCGTGAACGCGGAGGGTGTCAAGACCGTTTCCACCATCGATCGAACGGAACCCATTGCCGGATACGTTTATAATATCGTTTCCATTGCCTGCGCTTATGCTGCCATCGTTTATGTTTCGGATAGAAAGAATATCGCTCGCGGTAGAGCCGACCAGAGACTCACCGTTCGTAATGGCATCGCTGCGTGTTGATATGTTTGTCGTCTTGCCGGTACTGTCGCGGCCATAGACAAGGATAACCCCGCCATCCCCGCCCGCTGTTCCATTAAGGTCCGGCACGCCGATCCCAAAGTCAGCGCGACCATCGCCGTTGATGTCACCCACGCCTGATATCTCGAGCATGCCATCATTGATAGTCGCCCCGTTGTAAATCATTTCAAAAGCGTTGTGCGGATCTTTCAGATAGTCGAAGTTTAGAATAGGTGCGCCGCCATCTTTGCCGTAAACAACATAAAGTTTGGAGTGGTCGGTATTGGCCATGGAGACCACAAAATCATCATGTCCGTCACCGTTAAAATCGCCGATCCCGCCCATGCCATTCAATTCATAACCGGCACCATTCAAATCCGCCGAAGTCTGTCCTGCACCTCCGCCCAGAATAATGCGTGCGTTTGACGATCCATCGGCCACCATGATGTCGCTCATCCCGTCGCCGTTTATATCGCCCAAGGAGATAATTTCCGATCCAAAACCAGTTTCACTGGTCACGCCATTTATGGTTTCAACGCTGGGGATATAGCCGAAATCTTCACGACCATAATGAATGGTAACACTTCCTTTTCCGCTATTCGCGCCTGGTGATCCTACCGCTATGTCATTGAAACCATCGCCGTTGAAATCACCAATACCGCGCACCGACGTTCCCATGCCGGAGAGTGTGTCGCCATTGATTAGTATAGTGTATGTGGTTGAACTATTGACGGATATTCCCGCCGACCATGGGGAAGCGCCTCCGAGTGCGACATACATGGCCCCGTCACCGCCATTTATGCCGGGTGCGCCGATGACGACATCCGCAAAACCATCGTTGTTGATATCACCGATGCCGGATATCGATGATCCGAGACTGTCTCCGGAACTGGCTGTTCCTAGGAAGGTGGCATAGGTTGTCGAATTCGCACCGTTTACGATGTAGGCATTACCGGATTGTATGGAATTTAGCATGCCGCCGGATTGACCAATCGCATAATCTTCGATTCCATCGCCGTTGAAGTCGCCGATCCCGGCAACGATCGAGTTCAGGTTCGCTTGAGTGCTCCATGGATTGGCCACGACAGAAGCGCCGCCCAAGAGCCCGTCCGGAAGGGATCCGGTCTGACCGTGCCCTATATAGATATGGTTTTGTCCAGCAGTCGGGGAATTATTGCTAAAGATAAAATCATCAAACCCGTCATTGTTGATATCGCCGAGGGCCGCGATTGAATGCCCGACATTGTTGCCTTGTGAGGATCCGTTGACATAGTCGTCTGTAATGTGTGTGACGCCTACGGAAGAAGCATTGGCTAGGTTCAATGTGTTAGTGTTTGCATCCTGAACTTGCGGTGTAATGGCACCCGTGGCTTCGCGCCCATCGGCGTTGCGAGCAACAATATTAAACCCGCCGAGTTGTAGCGTATCCAGCGAGGAGTGCAAATGGTTCGCCCCGTCAGTGGTCAGCCTGACGGTCGTAACGCCGGTTGCCGTGTTCTTATAGAGCATGAAATACCCGTTGTCGGAAATGGTCGTGCCATTTGCAAAGGTATAAACAACATCGCCGGCGATGGTGGATGATACCGTGCCTACAGTTGCCCCTGCATCGGCTGTGTCAAGCAGGGTTGAGGCCGTGTAAACAATACCGAAAACTGTTTCTTTTCCACTCTGTATAACGGAAGGCGGCGGCAGGTCGTTCGTGGTGGTTGTGGTTGTGGTTGTTAATCTTGGCGCTGTCGTGCCTGTACCGACCAGCGGCGCGGTCAGTGTTGTTTGGTTTAAAACAGGTTGTGTCTGCAGGGATGTTGTCTGAAGGCGGGGTAGCCCCTCATCGCCGCTTAATGTTACAATATCTTGTGATGTGAGGGGCGCCGTATCGGATGAGACAGGCTCCTGCACAGGTTCCGCATTGGTTGTGTCTGCATCTTGCGGAGCGGTTTCTTCCTGTGGCGCTTGTTTCTGTTCTACAGGTTGCGGCGCTTGTTCCTGAACGGTTTCGTTGATAACGCTGAATAGCGAAGGCAGAACATCCCCGATGCTGTTGAATTTTGTGTTGATATCGGATGCCGGAACTGTGCCCATGTCGCGCATCGGCTGATCGAAACTACTGAGTTGCACAGTCTCGAATTGCTCGGAAAGCGTGACTTCCATCGCGCCGTTGCGAACGACGATCGCGCCTTCAAGGACGGAGATATTGCTATCTCCTCCGGGAACGATTTCGCCAGCAATAATGGTGCCGCGGATACCGATGGAGCCAACAGGCGTGTCGATATTGACATCATCTGGGTCATCCCGGCCGATCAAGCCGCTTGTAAAAACAAATAATCCGCGCAGGACCGATAGATCGGTTTTGCCGCTTTCCGTTGCCGGGTCAAACGTATATTCATCCACCGCAAGACGCGCGTTCTGGCTCACGGCCATGCTGGTTTCATCCAGGAAGACGATGTTGACCGCTCCATCGGCGTCGGTTTCGATGATATCGCCCTGATAGACCGGTGTGCCGGATGTAATGGTTTCAACCGTTCCGTCGGCACGGGTGACAGTTGCCTTGCCGGTGACTTCCTCAACGGCGCCCACGGGGCTTTCGTCATTGGCGCTTTCGCCGGCGGCGAATTCCATCGGTGATCGGGCAAAGGCCTCGACCAGATTCGGCGTCAGGGTCGATCCATCGGCGGATTGGAGGAGGGGGGCAGGCTCGGCGCTGAAATAACCTTCAATCACAACGGTTTGGCCGTCTGGCGCGCGGAGGATCAGATCGTTGCCATCGCGTGTCAGCGTGGCATCTGCAATCAAGGATGTGGAGGGCAATTCAATGCGGTTTTCGCCATGGGCCTGAAATGTCAAAGATTTATCGGTCGAATTCGGCTGGTTGTCATCCGGTCCGTGTGTGCCAATTGCCATGATATTCCCCAATCCCCAAAACGAAAATTCATTTTAAATCAATAAAATGGCCTGCGAAACATAGCGCATCCAATTCTACCATCATAATCGCAAAGCTTTAAGGAGATTTAAAAACTACATAGAATTTTAGGTAAAAGAGGCCCTAATAAACCTTTTTTTCCTTCGCCCATTCGATCAGGACGTCAATAATCTCTTTTTCGGATTTCGGGCGGCTGAAATAATACCCCTGCGCCTGGTGACATCCCATGTCGCGCAGCGCGTTCGCCTCTTCGATCGATTCAACCCCTTCGGCGATGATATCCATGTTCATATTGGTGCCGAGGGCCACGATGGATTTGACAAGTTCCTTCGATGATTTATCGGCCAACATGTTTCGTACAAAGCTCTGGTCGACCTTCAGCGTGTTGATGGGATAGTAGTGCAGATAGGAGAGTGAGGAATATCCCGTTCCGAAGTCGTCAATGGATATGCCCAAGCCTGCCTTGCGACAGAGGTTAAGCGTCTCTTTCGCGTTCTGGGGCTGGTTCATCAAAAGCCGTTCGGTAATTTCAAGGTGAACCTTGTGCGGCTGCACATCGGTTTCGCTCAAGGTTGTGTAAAGCTGGTCGAGAAAGTTTTCTTCGGCGAAATCGGCGGCCGAAAAGTTGACGCTCATAAACAAATCGCGTTCAAGCCCCACGCGGCCTTCGATGCGTTTCAGGGCGCGGCATGCTTCACGCAGCGCCCAGCGGCTGGCCTCGATAATAAGGCCGCTGTCTTCGGCAACAGGAATGAAAATGGCCGGTGAAATAGGGCCTTTTTCCGGGTGGTTCCAGCGCATCAACGCCTCGAAACCATCCACTTGTCCCGTTTGCAGGTTGATGATTGGTTGGTAATGCAGTGATAATTGGTCCGTTCCGATGGCGGCGCGGAATTCGTTCGCCATGACGATGTTCTCGACGGCGTTCGCATTCTCAAGATAGCCGCGTTCCAGTTCCTCTGGCGTCGGGTAGGCGTCGGATTCTTTTAAGATGGCGGCGCGGGTCAGCATGTCGCGGTAGCGCGTCAGGATGACTTGTGAAATTGTCTGGATGACGGGATCTGTTGTTTTCAGGCGCCTGTTAAAGTCGCTTTTGGAAATTTCGAGCAGGCTGCATTCTTCAAGCGCCTTTATGGTGGCCATCCGTGGTTCATTATCAACCAGCGCCA
This sequence comes from uncultured Alphaproteobacteria bacterium, assembly GCA_965650865.1. Taxonomy (GTDB): domain Bacteria; phylum Pseudomonadota; class Alphaproteobacteria; order Micavibrionales; family Micavibrionaceae; genus Micavibrio_A. The sequence continues at coordinate 5,177 of CBFGQF010000064.1, forward strand.
TTTCGCCGATGATGGTTCCGGGGCCGCGTGTCCCGACCCGGTGAATCATGCCGTTCGCTTTTTCGATGAGGATTTCGACAAGGCCCTTTTCGATGATATAGGCGCAGTCCCCTTCATCCCCCTGGCGCATAATAAAATCGCCTTCTTTTACTATTTTCCGTGTTTGTGCGCCGTCCATAGGATATGTTGCCAATCGATTGAATGGTTTAGCGATTACTTATCAAACACTATGCAGGGAAAGGGTTAGAAGTTGGTTAATGATGGGACCAATTCGACGCTAAATCAACACCCAAGTCTTTTTCCTGCCTTGGAATTCATCTGGATTGGGGGCATACTATCAGAAGGCGTAAATTTCTATTTCCAGACAAGTTTTTGATGACCCCTTTTTCCTTGATTCTTTTATACTGCCTTTTCCGCGCCAAGCATTTTGCGTGCGACTTTCTTTTGCAGACCGACTGGATGGCGCTGACCAAGGGAAAACCGGGGAGGGAGGGGTACCGCGCCCTATTTGTGCATTCGGCCATCCATGCGCTTGGCACCCTTATTATTGTCATGATATTCGCCCCGTTCTTGTGGTGGCTGGCGGTGGTGGATTTCGCAGTTCACAGCGCCATAGATCGGGTGAAGGGTTATTTTACCTACAAATATGGCTGGCAACCCAAAGAGACCATTTTCTGGTGGACTTTGGGGCTCGATCAGGAGGCGCATAATTTCACCCATTTGGCCTATATCATTTATATATGTGTCGCGCTTGGCGGAATTGCTACGATTCCCGGTTGACAAAGGCGGTGCCTCTCCGCTATGGTCCGCCAGATTTTAAGAATTCGAAGGCGAAAGATACTGCTATGAAAGTCGTTAACTCATTGAAAACACTGAAAACACGTGACCGTAACTGCCGCGTTATCCGTCGCCGTGGCCGCACATATGTGATCAACAAGGTCAACAAGCGTTTCAAAGCCCGCCAAGGCTAATTCAATTCCCCATCATTGGGAGTGGGAAAGTCCGTAAATGCGTTTACGGGCTTTTTTGTTTTTCCTTGCGAGAAGGATGAAAAGTTAGGCCAAATTGCCTGTGGCTAAAGCCCATTTTCCCTGATGCATGTCCGCCTGATCTTTGCTATATCTCCTAGGTCTTAATCACACTTATATGGCCTTCGGAAAAAACATCAATGTTTTCAAAGCTTTTTGGTTTCGTCTCTGCAGATATGGCAATTGATCTCGGCACCGCGAACACGCTGGTATATGTCCGCGATCAGGGGATCGTCCTGAATGAACCATCCGTGGTGGCGATCGGCATTCACGAGGGCAAGAAAAAGGTTCTGGCCGTTGGCAACCGCGCGAAACAAATGCTGGGCCGCACGCCGGGCAATATCGTGGCCATGCGCCCCTTGCGCGATGGTGTGATTGCGGATTTCGAAGTGACCGAAGCGATGATCAAGGAATTCATCCGGATGGTACATAATCGCCGTTCCTTCGTTTCCCCGAAAATGATCATCTGTGTGCCTTCCGGCTCCACCGCCGTTGAACGCCGCGCCATTCAGGAGGCCGCCGAAAGCGCCGGAGCATCCGAAGTCCATTTGATCGAAGAACCCATGGCCGCCGCGATTGGCGCAGGCCTTCCGGTGATGGAGGCGACAGGTTCGATGGTGGTCGATATCGGCGGCGGCACGACCGAAGTCGCCGTTATTTCATTGGGCGGTATCGTTTATTCCCGCTCCGTCCGTGTCGGCGGTGACAAGATGGATGAGGCGATTATCGCCTATATCCGCCGTGTTCACTCCCTGTTGATCGGCGAAAGCACAGCCGAGCGTGTGAAAAAGGAAATCGGATCCGCCTGCGTTCCGGCCGACGGGGAGGGGCGCCAAATGGATATTAAAGGCCGCGACCTGATGAACGGTGTGCCAAAGGAAATCACTGTGACGGAGCGCCAGATTGCCGAATCTCTTGCCGAACCGGTCGGGCAGATTGTCGAAGGCGTGAAAGTAGCGCTCGAACACACTGCGCCGGAACTGGCCGCCGATATCGTCGAAAAAGGCATTGTCCTGACAGGCGGCGGCGCCTTGCTTTCCAACCTCGACTTCGTTCTGCGCCATGCGACGGGCCTTGCCGTCACGATTGCCGATGACCCGCTGTCCTGTGTCGCGCTTGGCACCGGCCACGCTTTGGAGGAGTATAAGGCGCTCCGCAACGTTCTGGTCGGATCCTATTAATTCCATCGCCGTCGCCTTTTGCTCTGCACTGTCGATCTGATGGGCGGATGGGCGGGGAGACGAAAATATCGTTGATAACACGTTGTGAAACGTGAGTTTTTACTATAAAATTAACCCTAAGGCTTTAGAGTTTTTCTTGTGGCGGAATCATCCGCCGTTTTCCAAGCGATTTAGGGGAACATGAAGCGCAGACCGCTTAGCAAAGTATCGATCCGTTTCTCGCCGTTCCAGTATCTGGGCGGTCTACAGGCGTCGGTGCTTTTCCTGCTGGCCGCGACCCTTCTTCTGACGGTTTCTTTTGTCCGTCCTGGCGTTTTCGGCGGCTTGCGCAGCAATGTATCCGATACCATCACGCCGGTTCTCGTGGTTTTGAGCGAGCCGTTCCGTCAGGTGGCCGATATTATCGGCGGTATTACAGGCATTTCCGAGCTGCGCGCGGAGAATGCGCAGCTCAAGGCCGAGAACATCCGTCTGCGCGAATGGTATCAAACCGCGCTGATGCTTGAATCTGAAAACCAGTCGCTTCATGCGCTGCTGAATGTCAAACCGGACCCGCAGCACCGTTTTATCACTGCCCGTGTAATTGGCGATTCCGGCAATGCGTTCGTCAAAAGCGCGCTTGCCGCCGCCGGTGAAAATGACGGCGTTTACAAGGGGCAGGCGGTATTGTCAGGCGATGGCGTCGTTGGCCGCGTGATTGAGGCGGGGAATACATCTTCCCGCATCCTGCTGCTCAATGACTTTAACTCCCGCGTGCCGGTTCTGGTGGAAGGCAGCCGCCAGAAAGCCATTCTGGCCGGTACAAACGAAGATATGCCGATTCTAAAATATCTGCCGAGCGACACGGACATTGCCGAAGGCACACGCATCATTACATCCGGGAATGGCGGCCTGTTTATGCCCGGCCTGCCCATTGGCACGGTTGTGCGCGCAGAAGATGGCAACCTTTTCGTCAAACTCTATGCCGATGTCTCCCGCCTGACGCATGTCCGGATTGTCGATTATCCGGAAGACCCGAACCTGATCGAAGCGCCGATGCGCAATTAGTTTTAGGATCTTTTTTCCGCTAATCCGGCATGACTTTCTTTCGCAAATCCGCTACAAAAAGATATGCTTCAATGGGTATCTTCGGAACGGATCGACTGGGCGGCGAAACTTGTTTTGGCGCACAGTGTCATTCTTTTGCTCTTCTTTCTGAACGTTGTCAGTTTCTCGCTGCCGCATGCAGGGGATTTCAAACCGTTTTTTCTTCTGATGGCGGTTTATTATTGGGCAATTTATCGCCCTACCATTATCCCGGCCTTTTATGTTTTTGCTCTGGGGATCGTGTTCGATCTTCAGGCGGGACTTCCGGTCGGGTTGACTGCGCTCACGCTCATCCTTTGTAAAACAATCGTGCAGAGCCAACGCACGTTTCTGATGGGCCAGCCCTATATCACCGTTTGGATCGGCTTTGCCGTGATTTGCCTTGTCAGTGTTTTCCTGCAATGGCTTGCCATGTCGATCTATACGGGCGGTTTTGTGCCTATGACGCCTGCCTTGGTGGCGGCGGGCTTTAGCATTATGATTTTCCCGCTGATCAGCCTTATTCTGCTGGGGGTTCACCGCATCCTGCCATTGTCACACAGCACCTATATTCGCTAGGGTGGTTCCCTTATGGCCATAGAAAGAGAAAATGACCGCGCCGAGCGATTTTCACGCCGTGCCCTGTTTATCGGGGCGTGTCAGGCGGGAGTGCTCGTTCTTCTTGGCAGCCGACTTGCGTGGCTCCAGACCGTCGAGGGAAATCGCTACAAGATGCTGGCGGAAAACAACCGCATCAATCTGAAAATCGTCGCACCGCCGCGGGGGCAAATTGTCGATCGTTTCGGTGTGCCTCTTGCCGTCAACAACCAGAATTTCCGGGTGGTGCTTGTGCCCGAACAGACCGATGATCTCGTCGCCGACGAACTTGTCGAGCGTG
>CBFGQF010000065.1:0-9237 GCA_965650865.1 uncultured Alphaproteobacteria bacterium
CCAGCTTGATCTGGCAAGCAATCTTTCGAGCGGCGAGCGGGCGTGGGGGCGAATGGAAAGTACATAGCCGCCCTTCTGGATCACAGCGGCACGAACATCTTCCTCATGTGGCAGATAAAAGGACTCGATGGCCTTTTTCGGACCTGAGGATGTGTCGTAAGCGATTTCTGCAACCCATTGTCTCATATCAGATTAGTGAATAATCACTCCTCCAGATAAGACAAGGCGGCTTTGGGATCAACAAGGCCGGATTTGATGAGATCAATCAGCCCCTCGCGTCGCGTATGAACGATGACGCCTTCCTCGCGGACGATCTCGTTGGCGTTTCTCATCAGGGCTTCATAAACCTCGTTCCGCTGGCCGGGGCCGAGCGTAATCAGGATCGCGTCCAAAAGCAGTGTTCGCCCAGAAATCCCCGTGCGGTTACACAAATCGCAGCCTGCATGGTTATGCGTCCGCACTGTCGTTTTCGGGTCGATCTCAAGGTTGGCAATTTCGTTGTCCCGCAGGACGTTATCCACTGTATCGTGATGCGCGCAGCCCTGACAAAGCGTACGGACAAGACGCTGGTTCAAAATCGCCCGAACCTGCTGGGCAAGGGTAAAGGTCGAAGACCGCTCACGCTCCGCCGGCATCAGGGAGCGAAGACGTTCGAACGTTTGAAGCGCCGTGTCGGCGTGGACGGTGGAAATAACCGTGTGACCGGATTCAGCAGCGCGTAGAGATGTTTCCACAGTCGCGCTATCACGCATCTCCCCGATGATGATGTAATCGGGATCGTGACGCATCGCGGCGCGGATCAGGTCGGCGAATTCGCCGCCGGGCATGCCGGGGCGCACCTGCCATTGCGTGGCATAACGCAGTTCGTATTCAATCGGGTCCTCGATGGTCAAAACATGCTTGCGGCGACGGTCGATCTGCTGAACGCAGGCATAAAGTGTTGTCGTTTTACCGGACCCTGTCGGACCGGATAAAAGAATCAGGCCGCCGCCACCTTTAATTTCAGGCGAAAGCAGCGCGGCGAGGTAATCGCCCACATCTTCGTGACGGCGGAACAATTCATCGAAGCCTTTAAGGGAAGCACGGTCGAGCAGACGCAGTGTTATTTTTTCACCGTCCTGCCCCTGCGGCCCGGCGGCCACACGAACGTCCACCGAACGCCCCTGCCAAATGAAACCGAAACGGCCGTCCTTTGGTGTGACGCGGTCCCCGAAGTTCAAACCCGCATCGCGTTTTAAAAGTGTTGTCAGACGCGCCATCGCCTCGGACGGCAGAAGATGCATTGGAATGAGGTCGCCATCAATACGGTATTTGATCCAGTTCGGCGCGTCCGGCGTGTTGTCCTGCACCAGGTGAATATCGGAGGCGCGCATTTGCAGCGCTTCGGCCAGCATATCGCGCTGGAACTGGTTCAGAAGAAGACCGTTATCGGTATCGGCCAGCCAGAGAGAAAGGGTTTTTTCCGTACGGTCGGCGGATAGGTCATGCACCGAGCGAAGCGTATCAAGAAGCTCGGCACGGTCCCACATTTCGACTTCAACTTTATCGACACGCAGTCCCGAACGATTGGCCGTAGATGACAGGGCGTCGATCTGACGCTGACTGAGTTCATTGAGCGGGGCGATTTTCAGGACACCATCACGCAGGCCGATCAGGTGAATACTAAGCGGCAGCCAGGCCTGAACCGGAAGAACTGAGCGAAGCTGGTCTCCCGTGGCACGGTCGCGGATCCCCTCTTCCTCAAGATCGGAAGCAACGTGAGCCCCCGCCATATCGAGGAGTTGTTCGGTTGAACGGGATACGCCATGTTCGATAAACATGGCGCGCTCGCGTTGCACCATGTCGAGATAACGCTCGCGCCCCTCGCTTGCCCGCTGCTTGCGTCGATCCTGCCAGCGTCGGCGTTCAAATCCACCGGGCGGCGGGGCATTCGTCTGACGCCGGTCGACGCCGCGTTTTTCCTGATAGGGCGGCTTGGCGCCCCCTTCGTTCTCTATGTCCGGCGGTGTTTCCTGTTCACTCATTCAAGAGACCAATCAGTTATTCCGTGGTGGAAGTCGTCGTCGTCGAACTGCCAGATGTGCTGGAGACAGTCCCACTACCTGATTGTGAGCTATCTTGGTTAATAGAAGATAAAGATGTGTCGAACAGAAGCAGAACTTTCTGGCCGTTGCTCGAGAATTCCACGGCGCTTGGACGCATCTGGACCTCCCAGAGAACGCCGCCAATGACAGCGCGGTCGTTATTAAAGACCACGCGGCTTCCGCCGGGTCCCGTGACAATCGCACGGCTCTGCGAATAGGATGTGATGCGGTAACCTTCGAGCGCGCCACGGACATTCGCCTGCCTTACAAGAGATGTACCGGCAACAGAAACCCCACCCTCAATTGACTGAGGTTCGCTCGGCGCCGTATCACCATCAATTCCTTCGAAGTCAGTGGAGATATCGTCAACGCTGAGCGGGCGGATATTTCGCGCCAGTTCGTTTTCGAGATCGTAGTCACCAATAATAATGGCTTTGTCGTTTTTGTTCACGGCCTTGGCAGCATTGCCGCGTAAGGGCAATACCAGAATGCCACGCGCACCGGTATGCATAACCTGAAGGTCATCCACGATGTTCCCCTGGCGCACAGGTTCCCACGTCAAGGTCAGAGGGCACGCCTCGATCGGCGCAAGAACCGTACCCGGTGTGCATCCGCGGCTTTCAATCCGGACACCGTTGTCCGTGTTGGCCATACGGATTCCGGTGAGCGTCAACGGCACATCGCCCGCATTGACAAGGGAAACCGTCATCGAAGATGCCTGTTCGATGCCCGTCCCAAAATCCATTTCTTCCTGCGAGGAAACCAAAAGCCCCTTGCCCGGAACAGGTTGCGGGAAGGTTGTCGCCGCAACCGCTTCGGTTGGAGAGAAATCACCCTCTAACCCCACGGTCACAACGCCAGTTGCACCGGTATGGCGAACGATCAGCGCGCCGCTTGCCGGTCCTTTTTGCTTGGGCGCCCATGTGACTGTTACCACGCATGCCTCACCGGTTTGCAATTCTTCGCAGTTTTGCTTGATGCTGTAACCGGATTGCGCACCCGCCTCGATCGATATATCGGTAATCGTGATCGGTTGCGATGTGATGTTACGCAGAACAACGGATTTAACCTGCAAGCCGCTTTCATTCAGCGATTCAAAATCGATTTCAGGCGGAATAGCCTCGATATCGCTGACGATATCCTGCGCGGCATTGCCTGTGCTGGCAACAGTACCGCTGACCGTCGCCGTCAGAAGCTTTGATCTACCACTATGACGCATTAACATCTCGATGCGATAGTTGCCCTGCTGCAACCCTTTGACCTGAAGGGAGATAGCGCAAATTTCTCCTGGCGCGATTTCGGCTTCAGGCGATGCCGAACATTGGTTTTCACCAACAGACGCGGAAATATTCGACGAAGGATAAAGGTTGATGGCACCCGGCTTTACCGGCTTGCTGTCATCGTTTCTAAAAAGAACGACAATCTGGGAAGACGCCCCCAGCGAAACATCACCTGTGATGGGATTATTGACTGTTGCGAAGTCTCCGCCCGCGCCCGCCGATGCAACGCGCGAACCCGGATCCTCGAAGGCGGATTGAGCTATTGCAGGAGCAGTCAATCCCGCCAGAGCGGTGAGAACCAAAGCTGCATATCGAACGCCGTTGAAATAGCCCATGGTAATAGCTTTTACGAATCCCTTAGAACAGGGTTACAGGAAATAATGGCAATTGCATGTCGAAACATGCAAATCACTTTTATCAAGGGTAAAGTATCTTTGGATATATGCAAGCAATAAACGTGCTTAATATTTCTTTAAAGCCAGTGGCTTAACCCATTCGCCGCGTATGAGATGCTTGCAACCTTATTCGGGGAAAATAGATATGGGCGTCTGATTGTCCTCAAACATCGGCACAGATGGCGCACCGTTCTGCTCGGCCGGGTCAGACACCGCGGAAGGCGCAACCTGGGTGGCCGATGGATTCGATGGCGAGACTTCAGGCGCGGATGACGATGTAGGGCCGGAGGGCGCCGCGGATGATATGCCCATGGCCCCTTCGGGTTTTTTGGCAACACCGGTGTCCTGACTTCTCGATACGAAGCCTTCACCGCGCTGGAAACGGCCTTGCGTTGTATTGGAATCAGGCGCTACAGGCTCTGCCTCGGGACGGGAGACAGCGGGCGGCGCGGATGAAGGGGTTATGTTGACAGGCTCGCTCACAATTGGGGGGGCCGATGAAACAGGGGCCTCCTTAGCGACAGACTTAACTTCCCTTACAGGTGCCGGGCGGGCGGGCGGCTCACTGGCAGGCGGGGTCGCGCCCAGAGGCTGCGGCGCATCGCTGGTACGGGTCGGCAACTCGCCCAACTCCTTCGGAGAATGGATCTCAACGCCGGTACCCGGCAGCTTATGCTTTTTCAAGGCAAAATCGACATAGCGCGGATCGTTCGGCGCCGTGTAAATGACGACGCGCGGACGCAACAAGATGACAAGCTCAAGATTTTCCGCCTGTGCCGTACGGCTGTCGGGTATGACGGGAGCCATAAAGCCCAGACCGCGCGTATCGAAATTATCATTCTCACGCACCAGACCGGCAATCAAGACAGAATCGCCCGGACGGACGCGGATTTGCGTGGTAAGCTGGCGCTCGGATGTTTGCGGAAGCTGGATCGTGGTTGCACCGCCCGCGCCGCCGCCGCCATCACCATCCGTAAATGAGAAATCGTCGATCTGCTTGACATCCGTCAGTTCGATTTCAACATTCGCATAGACAGTCGATTTATCCCACGAACTTCCAATCGTCAGCGTAAAGCCTGTATCGACAGAGTCCGTGCTCACGGATGTCGTCGATTGCCCTTCGTTCAAGGTGGTCGCAACCTGCGATACATAGTTGCGGGTATCGGCGACACGCAATTCGGCCTCCGACCCGGACAAAACAGTAATCTGCGGTTGCGAGATTGTTTTCACGGCCCCGAATTGCGAGAGGAGATTGACAATATTGGTCGGGCTGCCTGTGATTTCGTGGGCTGTCGGCAATCCGATGCTGACAGGGTTCAAAAAGTCCGCACCGACAGAGCCATTCACATCAATAGAAAGGTCGTATTTACCCAGCGTTGCAATCTTGTCCCACTGAATACCCGTAGAATTGCCCGAATTCAGGGAAACTTCCCAGATATAGGTCTCAAAGACAATCATCGCGGTATTGGCGCGAAGACGCTGGAAATAACGGGATGCAACATCGGCCGTGCGCTGCGTCGCGGAATAAACGATCGTGCGGGTTGTGTTGTCGACAATCGGATCAGGGACACCATCGCCCAAAATCGCGCTCAACCCCTGCGCAACGCTCGTCAGGAAAGTCTCGCCCTCCTCCGTCCCGCCGACCGGCGGCAAAGTTACGGTGAAGGTCTGCGTATCCTTGACAATAACCGTTCCATTTTCAAAGGCGCAGTAAAGATTGGCAAGGGAGCAGACCTGATTCACAACCTTGCCCAGATCACCGCGCAAATTCGCAACAGTGACGCGACGGCTCAGTCCCGCCTCTGTTTCGAAGGCAAGGGAAATATCATAGTCGGCAAGGATCAACTGCAAGGCACCGGCAAGCGTTTCGCCCCTCAGCTCAAAAGGACCTACAAATTCATGTGGGAACTCATCGACATCAATAACCTCTGGCACAAGCACATCTTCACCAAGCGGAAGATACATGACGCTATCCGGCCGCTCGTTGATCGCCGTTTTTCGTTTGTCCGCCATGGTCGGAGAAGGAATATTGACGTTACGCGCGTCCGGCGCGGTGACCCACGCGCACGAAGTCGTCAGCACAAGCGACATCAACGCGGCGACACTCACAGCACTCCTTAACACCTTACGCGACATCAGTTTCCTTTTCGCTTATATGCCTCGATTGTACGAGACACTGTTTTGACAAGCCTGTCTTTTTGTACAGGCTTGATCATGACGGCGCCGACACCCCACTGACCGGCCCTTTCAAGCAAATCGGGATTGTTATCGCCAGTGACCAGAATAACTGGTGTATCCATATCCAGACCACGGATACTCTTGATAAAGTCAAAACCATCCACAGGTTCCATCCGAACATCGACAATGGCGAGATTGAAAGGGGCCCTTTTTACATACTCCGATTTGACCGCCTCTAGCGCGGCATCACCATCAGAGGCCTCTACAACATCGGCACCCATGTCACGAAGATATCGGACAATCTGCATACGGACGAAGTCGTTATCTTCTACAACCAGTATTTTATCTGCGGTCGACATAGGGCCTGAAAACTACCTAATTAAGGTGCGCAAGAACTGCACTTTGCGTGAATCACTTCTACAAAAGCTAAAGTAACGATCCCAAATAAGCAATCCTTACCTTGCACACCATGCGTGGAAAGATATACTGAAGACAACAACACCGGGACTATCCATGTTCGAAATCCTCTCCCTTCTTTGCATCTTCGCCGCCGTGATTGTTTTAATCATTCTCTCAATAATCGATCTGAAGATATTGATATTGCCGGATGAATTAAATTTGCTACTGGCGGTATGCGGCTTTGCTTTCCATTTTTTCTCGGGCCTGATGTTCATAGGATATGACGATATGTTTTATGGTGCCCTGATAGGCGCTGGCACACTTTATGTCATCCGCTTTTTTGCAAACCGCCATTATGACCGCGACACGCTGGGCTTGGGTGATGTCAAGCTTCTGGGCGCGGGCGGCGTCTGGCTTGGCCCCGAATTCATTATGCCGGCCATCACGCTCGGGGCACTTGCCGGCTTGATTCACGGACTGGCATACGCCGCCTATACCGCCCACAAAACCAAAACCGCCTTTACGGTGCACAATCTTTCGATTCCGGCGGGCCCCGGTTTCGCCATCGGGATCATCCTGACCGGCACTTATATATTCGGCCCCTACATTCTGGAGACACTCCATGACATCTTCGCTTGACGGCATCCGTATTCTTGACCTCTCACGGGTGCTGGCAGGCCCTGTCTGCACCCAAATCCTCGGCGATCTTGGTGCAGACATTATCAAGGTCGAACGGCCGCTTGAAGGTGACGATACACGCTATTGGGGGCCGCCCTTCCTGAAAGATCCGGCGGGAAACGACACCACGGAAAGCGCCTATTATCTTTCCGCCAACCGTAACAAAAGATCGATTGCAATCGACATTTCAAAGCCGGAAGGACAGGAGATCATCCATGCGCTGGCCGCGGAATGCGATATCCTGATTCACAATTTCAAGGTTGGCAGCCTCGATAAATTCGGGCTTGGGTACGAGGCGATGCACGAACGCCATCCGCATTTGATCTATACCGCCATATCCGGATTTGGCCAGACCGGCCCCCTCGCCCGCGAACCCGGCTATGATTTACTGGCCCAGGCGATGGGCGGATTGATGGCCCACACGGGCAAGGAGGGTGAAGAACCGATGAAGGCCGGGGTCGCGCTTTCCGACATTATGACCGGGCTTTATGCCGCGATCGGCACGCTCGCCGCCCTGAACGCCCGTCATAAGACGGGGAAAGGGCAATTGGTCGATGTGTCCTTGCTCGATGCAACGCTCGCCTCCATGACCAATATCGCTCAGTTCTTTTTGACATCCGGGAAGGCCCCGAAACGGTTCGGCAATTCGCACTCCACCATAGTCCCCTATCAGGCCTTTGCCGCAAAAGACGGCCACATTGTCATTGCGATTGGCAACGATCATCAGTTCGGGCGCCTCTGCGCGGCGATAGACCGGATCGAGTGGGCGAGCGATCCGCATTATTCGCACAACAGTGCAAGGGTTGCGCATCGTGATGAACTGATCCCCCTGCTTGAGGCGGTCATCAAACAACGCGAGGTTCAGGAATGGCTTGATTTGTTCCGCACCATCGATATACCCGCAGCGCCCGTCAATTCGATCAACCAGACATTCGCGATGGAGCAAGTGCAAGCGCGTGAAATGGAAATCGCCATGGACCACCCCTTCGCGCCGGATAATATCCACCTCGTCGGCAGCCCTTTGAAACTGTCGGAAAACCCGGCCAGCTACCGCCTGCCACCACCGACCCTTGGGCAGCATACTTATGACGTTCTAAAAAACATATTGAGTCTATCCGAAGATCAGATCGAAAAGCTCAAATCCAAAAATATTGTTTAACGAGGCTCATTGTAGCCAAGCCGAAGCGTCACGAGCGTATAGGATTGCCCCTCATACTCTAGCTCTTCTTTACAAATCGGCTTGAATCCATTTCGTTCCGCCGCTTTCATCGAGGGCGCATTCGTGGGCTCTATGGATGTAATCACATCCCCCTCAAATCCAATTTCACGAAGATATTTTTTGCGCACATCATATAAATGATTGGCAAGCCCCAACCCTCTATATTCTTCATACAGGAAACTGCCGGCGAAATGGGCGCGGCATGCGTCCTGCGCCTTAATAATGGAAAAGCCGATCATATCATGATCATGGAACAATCCAAAAACCGCATAACGGTCCATGAAGGTACCTAGCACCTTAGGATTATTCGGGTTCCCGCCACGAAAATGGGATAGAAAACCTTCTTCTCCATAGGCTTTGGTTAAATGGTGCTCAATTAGAGCCCAGTCGTCCAGACTAAGCAATCTGCTCGTTAATCCTACAGTTAAATCGAAACTATCCTTCATAGCATATCTCATTTTTCACATAATACGTGTCGTTTGGAGCAAAATGCAAATCCGCCCCTGTATAAGAGGCTAAGTTTTCTTGCAAACCTTAGGATACAGCTGTAATCATCCCATTTTGATGACACACTCAATGCAAAATGGCGCCCCAATCCGTAAACCTTTCGCCAAGGTTGACCGCTCCTCGTTTAAACATACCGATTTGATAGGTATCAAAGAGCTGAGTCCCGAAGAAATAAACATTATCCTCGACCTAGCCGATTATTATGCCGATCGGCTGGATGAGCGGGAATTCAAACCCGATATCTTGCGCGGCGCGATTGTCCTTACCCTTTTCTTTGAAGACAGCACCCGCACGCGCGTATCCTTTGAAATGGCGGCCAAGCGTTTGGGCGCGGATACGGTCAATCTCGATATCGCGACCTCCTCCGTAAAGAAAGATGAGAGCCTGACCGATACGGTCTATACGCTCAACGCCATGCTGCGTCCCGATGCTATTGTCGTGCGCCATAGCGAATATAACGCGCCGCGCTTCATCGCCAACCTTGTCGATTGCCCCGT
>CBFGQF010000066.1:0-9220 GCA_965650865.1 uncultured Alphaproteobacteria bacterium
CCTTGCGCCTTGGATTGCAGGATTATCTGACGCAGGTGGCGGACGGAAATCCCGCCGAGATTACCGAACTGGAAAAGAGCGAGCTTTTTCCGCAGATCGAATTTGCCACGCGCGATATCGTGATCCGCGATAAGGATGACAAGGCAAAAGCACTGGCCACGATAGAGCGCGCCGATATCTCTATGGGGTTCTGGGGCACGTTTTTCGGCATGCCCGATTATCGCGAGTTCAAGATCGAAAACGCGCAATTCGCCACCGGTTTCGTGTTGCCGCAAAAACTGGTCCTGAATTACACCGGCGTGTCGGACCCCGATCCACAGGAATCCCCGCCGTATTTCATTGCCGAAGGCCGGTATAACGAGCGCGATCTTTTGATCACCGCCGAAATGCGGAGGAAGGGCGCGGGCGCCAAAGCGCACTACGATTTCGAGGGCGAGTTTCCGGTCAGTTTCAAACTGGGGGGGACGGAGGCAACAGCCCGTTTTATTCGCGGACTGACCAATGTCGAGTTCGCGCAATTCGTATTGGTCAGCGATAACCGCCGCGCCGTTTTACGCACGACAGACGTGTCGTTCGATCCTCTGGACATAGGTTTTATCGGTGATATGGCGGAGCACCCATTTTCGGCCCGCCTGTCGGGCGGGAAGGAAGGGGCTGTGGTTCTGGCTGTCACGCCGCAATCGGATGACCCGCAGTTTCTGGCGGAATTGACAGGCCTGCTGGATGGAATTGCGGCGGATTTAGGCGCTGCGCAGTCCGGCGGCCAGTTCAAGGTTGAAATCGCCCCGCCGGTTGTGGCACAACAGGAAAATCAGAAAATTAAGGAATAAAAACAACGATGAAACGGGTTTACACGCTCGCGAGCCACACCAAGACAGAGGACGGGTTTGTCCTGCAACTGGATGGGAAGGCCGTCAAAACGCCGAACGGTGCGCCGCTGGCCGCTCCCAATCGCGCGCTCGCTGATGCGATTGTCGCCGAATGGGCGGCGCAGGGTGAGAGCGTGGACCCCGACAGCATGCCGATGACAGCGATGCTCAACACCGCCATCGACCGGATGCGCGAACGCGATGCGATCACGAAATCGCTGCTTAAATATCTCGACACCGATCTTTTGTGTTACCGCGTGAAAGAACCCGAAGAAATTGCGCGGCGTCAAAAGGAAATCTGGGATCGCTGGCTGACATGGTTCGACGAGCATTTCGAAAGCCCGATGCAAACGACCTTCGGCATTGATGCACTGATACAGGCTTCCGAAACACACAAGCAAATCTGGAATTACCTTGAGGCGCTGGACGAATATTATTTTGCGGTTCTGCAAATTGTGACATCGCTATCCGGTTCCATCGTTCTGGCCCTCGCTTTCCTGGAACACGAAGCAAGCGCCGAGGATGTTTACAACGCCGCAGAGCTGGAAGAGATTTACCATTCCGAACTGGCGGGCGAGGATGTGCACGGTGCGGACCCCGTGCAGGAGCGCCGGCAAGCCGCGATGAAGCGTGACCTTGCCTCTGCCACACGCTTTTTGGAATTGATCGATCAGGAATAGAATGGGCGAAGGTCTGATCACAGGTCAGGACAAAAAAACGCGCTGTTTCTGGTGCGGCGACGACGAATTCTATCAACAATATCATGACAATGAATGGGGGAATCCCGTTGCGGACGATTTTCGCCTGTTTGAAAAAATATGCCTTGAGGGGTTTCAATCGGGTCTGAGCTGGATCACGATCTTGAGGAAGCGTGAAAATTTCCGCAAAGCGTTTGATGGTTTCGATTTCAACAAGATTGCGAAATATACCGATAAGGACGTCGAACGCCTTGTGAAAGATGCGGGCATCATCCGCCACCGCGGCAAGATTGTCAGCACGATCAACAATGCCGCCCGTGCAATCGAAATGAAACGGGAATTCGGATCTCTTGCCGCCTATTTCTGGCAATGGGAACCGCAGCCGCATGAACGGCCCAAGACTTTGCCGCTCGATATTTTAAAGGCCCTTGCAAAGACCGAACAATCGACCGCGCTATCAAAAGACCTCAAAAAACGCGGATGGTCCTTTGTCGGGCCGACCACCGTATATGCCTTTATGCAGGCGATGGGCATGGTCAACGACCATCTGGATGGATGCCATAGCCGCAAAGAGATTGAAAAGGCGCGCAAAGCGTTTAAACGGCCAGCCTGATTTTTTCTTTGTCATTGTCTTTTTGAACGGCTGTGAAGTCCTCCCCCTGAAGGGAGGGAGATTCACCGCGTCAAAAAATCATTATTACCGCAGGTACAATCGCATGCAGTGCCGCCATCGCCGTCCAGTTCGGCGATAATTTTTTCCAGTTGATTGAGCACGTTCTGCAAACGTGCGGATAGAAGCGGGGATTGGGTCATTTATGCCTCCTAGGAATGAAAACAAGAAAACTTGTATTCACAATAACAAATAATCTTGTCATGAACAACAATTTTTCTTGTGATAGCGTTTCTGTATGATTTTGAAATCCATTCCATCACTGGCCGAACGCCTGAAATATATCCGCAAAATGAAGGATTTAAGCCAGATTGACCTTGCCGAACTGGCTGGCACAACCCAGCAGGCGATCCAGCAGGCGGAAACGGGAAAGGCACGTAGCCCGCGATACTTGCATAAAATCGCGCTCGCGCTCGATATTCCTTATGAATGGCTAACCATGAATATTGCACCTGATGCCAAGGAAAAAGCGGCCGTTACATCTGGCCTCGCGGAGAAAGGGCGTGATGTTCTGGACAGTTTCTTTTCGATGCCCAAGAAGGACCAGACGCTGATTTTGGAACTTATGAAATCACGCCAGAAGAAAGAAAAATGAAAAAATTACTTGCCCCTACGATATTGTTCATGACATGCTTGGGCATTATCAACCCCAAATAGAAGGAGCGGACATGGATAAGCATTTTGTACCAAGCGCGGTCTATTCCGCCATTTACCCGGGTTTTTGCACGCGATAAAAGCGTGAGAAAGGCCCGGAAAACACCTCGTTTTCGGGCCAGATCATAAGAATAAATCCTTTCCGTGATCCGTCCTTCGAAAACGAAAGACGGATTTTTTATTGGATTTTTTATTATGAGCACCGAGAAAACAAAATACAAAAACATCGCCCGTTTCACATGGCATATCTGGCGGCGGCGCAAACGCGGCCTTTTCCTGGCGTTAACAGGGCTTGGCATCGCGGCGTTTCTTGACACGCTTTACCCGGTCGTCACGGCGAAGATGATTTCGGACATCAACAATGCCATCGACAACGATATCGGCATCGGAAGCGCGATTTTAATAAGCTTTTGTCTTTTTATCGGGCTGGAGGTTGCCTATCACACCTTGCGCAACTGCACGCTGTTTGTCTGGAACCGCGTGGCGGTCAAATCGCTGCACGATATCGTCAGTGAAGGGTTTGCCAAGGTCCAGAAATTTTCAACCGACTGGCACGCCAATGCCTTTGCGGGCGGGACGGTGCGTAAAATCACCCGCGGCATGTGGGCGTTCGATGTGTATGAAGACAATATCGTGATGTTCATGTGGCCCACGGCGATTGTGATTGTCGCGACCGTGACAATCATGTTCCTGCACTGGCCGTTGCTCGGCTTTATCACGCTTGTGACCTCGCTGATGTATCTTGGATTTGGCGTATGGTCGGTGATGAAAGTCAACGCACCGCGGTTCCGCAAATCGGCGGATGCAGATACGAAGGTGGGCGCGGCCCTTGCCGATGCCATCACGGGCAATGCCGCCGTCAAGGCGTTCGGTACCGAAGAGGCCGAAGAAATGCGTTTTGCCAAGGTCACCGGCAACTGGCGCGGGCTTTCGCTTCATGCGTGGGATACCGCCGTCGGCATGGATATGATCCGCCGCTATATTGCCACGATGATGATGGGCGCAATGGTGGGCGGCGCGATTTATCTGTGGTCTGAGGGGCGCGCGACATCGGCGGATGTTGTCTATGCGCTGACATCCTATCTTGTTTTGTCGGCGTATTTGAAAAACGTTGGTGAGCAGATGTCGAATTTGCAACGCGCGATGGCGGAAATGGAAGACGTCGTTGGTTTCTGGCTGCGTGAGGACGATATCAAGGACGCGCCGGATGCCGGCGAATTAAATGCCAATCGCGGGGTGATCACATTCGACAAGGTCCGCTTTGCTTATGCCAACAAGGGCGATCCGATTTATGATGATTTCTCGATTACGATCAACGAGGGTGAGAAGGTCGCGCTGGTCGGTCATTCGGGATCGGGCAAATCGACATTCATCAAGCTGTTGCAACGTCTTTACGATGTGCAGGGCGGGGCCATCCGCATCGACGGGCAGGACATCCGCGAAGTCACGCAAACATCGCTGCGCCGGTCCATTGCGTTGGTGCCACAGGAGCCTATCCTGTTCCACCGTTCCATCGCGGCCAACATCGCCTATGGCAAGCCGGAGGCGGGCATGGAGGACATCATGGAGGCGGCGCGCAAAGCCTATGCCCATGATTTTATCATGTCGTTGCCGCTCGGCTATGAGACGCTGGTCGGGGAGCGCGGGGTGAAATTATCGGGCGGTGAGCGTCAGCGCGTGGCGATTGCGCGGGCGATCCTGTCCGATGCACCGATCCTTGTGCTGGATGAGGCCACATCATCGCTGGATTCACTTTCGGAACATTATATCCAGAAGGCGCTGGAAAACCTCACCGCTGGCCGCACGACCATCACCATTGCCCACCGTCTTGCGACCATCAAATCGGTCGACCGGATTCTGGTGTTCGACCAAGGCCGGATTGTGGAGCAGGGACGGCATGCGGATCTGATCCAAAAGCCGGAGTCATACTACAAAACATTGTATGACATGCAGGCGCTGGACCTTGTGGGGGACGGCAACGCGGTTATCGCGGCAGAATAGGTGAACGTTAATTGAGTTTAATCAAACCCGCAGAAACCGCCTTCAATGTTTCGACATAGAAGGCGGGTTCTTGCATCTTCACAATATCCGCGATGTCATCGGCGTTCGAAACGGCGTGCAAAGGAATGGTTTTCTGCGCAATGGTGCGGCCATGGTCATATTGTCCGTCGACCAGATGGATGGTGATGCCGGTATCCTTATCACCGTTTTTCAGGACGGCCTCATGCACATGGTGGCCGTACATGCCCTTGCCGCCATATTTGGGCAGCAGCGCGGGATGGACGTTTAAAATCGCGCCGTGCGCGGCCGCGATTGTGCGGGGACCGATAAGTTTCATATAGCCTGAACACACGACAAGATCGATGCGGTTGTCGGCGAGTATCGCCGCGATAGAAGAATCAACATCATCGGTGTTTTTGGCATTCACCGTAAAGGTTAGCAAATCAGCAGCCTGCGCCCATTCCAGCGCCTTGGAATCCGGATTGTTGCTGATGAGCAGCACGGGCTGCATCGGCAGTTCGCCGGTCAAACAGGCATCGGTGATGGCGCGGGCCGAAGAGCCGTTGTGGGAGGCAAGGAAAGCAATGCGGATCATGATAATGTCTTACAGCCAGCTTTTGGGGTTGGCAATGCGGTATCCATTGCCTGCGCGGGAATAGCCATGCACGATGCGGTAGATGAAGTAAGCGATGGTCGGGCCGACAAACACGAGCGTGCCGATAATGAGCGGGGTTTTGTTGACTTCCATATATTGCATGGTCAGGGACTCGAGTTCGGCTTGGCTGAGGATCACGCCGTTCGCGGCCTGATTGGCGGCGCTGTGGATCAGGCTGTGCTCGCCTTGTGTATAGAGATAAAGGCCTGCACCGATGATGCCGACAATAAGGAAGGCGGAACAAATCCAGATGGTGCGGATCAAGTAGGTCATATGGTTGAAAAGCAGGCCGTCTTCGGCGTCCTTGCCCTTATAGATATAGGCGGCAAGCAGGACCGCCATAATCAGTAGAAGGGAGGCGAATTGCGCCGCGATGAAAGGTACGAAACTCAGGATCGTCGAAAGAATAAGAAAGGCGTACAGCGTTTTGATGGTTTTTTGCTGGGATGTGTTGTCCATGGTCTTCGTCCTATCGTCTGTGAAAAAGTTTTTCGATGTCTTTAAGGCTTAGCTTGATATAGGTCGGCCGCCCGTGATTGCAGTGGCCGGAATTTTCGGTTTCTTCCATCTGGCGCAAAAGCGCGTTCATCTCCTCGGCGTTCATACGGCGCCCGGAGCGGACGGAACCGTGACAGGCCATGGTGGAAAGGATGGCATTCAATTTTTCTTCAAGCAACAAGGAGTCTTCGTTTTCTTCCAGTTCGTCTGCGATATCTTCGATCAGGCGTTTGATATCGCCGCGGCCATTGAGGAGCGCGGGCACGGCGCGCACGGCAATCGATCCCGCGCCGAACGGTTCGATCTCAAGGCCAAGCTTTTGAAAGCTTTGTTGTTTTTCCATCAAATTCGCGATGCGCACATCGCTCATATCGATGATTTCGGGCACCAGAAGGCCTTGTGATTCCACGCCGCCATTCACCATCTGCGATTTGAACCGTTCATAGACAAGGCGTTCATGCGCCGCATGTTGGTCGATAATCACGAGGCCATCTTCGCTTTGCGCGATTATATAGTTTTCATGGATTTGCGCCCGTGCCGCGCCAAGCGGGTAGTGCAGCGGAATGGTATCCTGTTCCGGCGCAATCACTTCGGCGCGGGCGGAAGGCATCACATCCATTACGCCCTGTGGCATCGGGGCATAAGCCTGCGCCGCGCGTTCGGCCAGATTGCCGTATCCGCCGGAATAAGAAGGCCCGCGTGAGAGCGGCAGCGAAGGTGCATAACGCTGAGGCTGGAACGAACCGAGCGCATGGGCGCTGATGGTTGAGGAGGTGACTTGACCGCCTTCCAGCAATGCATGTTTCAAGGCGGAAATAATCGCGCCGCGCACAAGGCCCGCATCGCGGAACCGCACCTCTGCCTTGGCCGGATGCACGTTGACATCGACATCGGGCGGCGGTACATCGACGAACAGGGCCACCACCGGATGACGTTCACGAGTCAATAAATCCGAATAGGCGGCGCGGACGCATCCCAATAGAAGGCGGTCCTTTACGGGGCGGCCATTCACAAAGAGGAATTGATATTGCGCGGTGCCCTTGTCAAAGCTTGGCAGGCCCGCAAAGCCCGTAATCACAATGTCTTCGCGCTTTGCCTGTACGGACACAGAGTTGGTGGCAAAATCCTTGCCCAGCACGGCGGCAAGCCGGCCCTTGCGGCTATCGAGCAGATCGCCCTGTTCCAGCGGCAGTGAAAGCGCATGAACGCCGTTATGCGTCAGGGAAAAGGCAATATCCGGATGCGCCATGGCGATGCGCGATAGCGTGTCCTTGACGGCGGCATATTCGGCCTTGTCGGTTTTGAGGAATTTCAGACGCGCTGGCGTGGAATAGAAAAGGTCCTTTACCTCTACTGTCGTGCCGACCGCGTGGGCGGCGGGGGCGGGGTCTGATTTCTTTCCACCTTCGACGGTGATGATCCATGCGTCATCGCTGCCTTCTTCCTTCGATGTGATCGAAAGGCGGCTGACCGATCCGATGGAGGGCAGGGCCTCACCCCGAAAACCAAGATGGTTGATATAGACAAGATCGTCATCGGGCAGTTTGGAGGTCGCGTGGCGGTCGAGCGCCGCGACCAGATCATCCCGTCCCATGCCGCGCCCGTTGTCGCGCACGCGGATCAAACTCTTGCCGCCGTCGCGCAAATCAACCTCGATACGGGTCGCGCCCGCGTCGATGGAATTTTCGACGAGTTCCTTCACCGCGGCGGTGGGCCGTTCAATGACCTCTCCGGCCGCGATCTGGTTGACCAGATGTTCGGGCAGATGACGAATTTGCATGGAATTGAGTATAGAAGGCCGGGCGGTCCGCGGGAAGATGGCCGTCCGACTTATGGACAGAATTATGGATAAAATGGCGGATTTTAGCGGATGGAATCTTCGATATTCGCGCCTTCGAGGCGTGCGCCGGTCAGGTCCGCCCGCCGCAGGTCGCAACCCGTCAGGATGGCATTGGAAAGGTCGACGCCCATCAGGATGGAATCCCGCAAATCGACATCGCGCAGGTTGGCAAAGCGCAAACTGGCGCCACTTAAATTCACACGGCTGAGATGAACGCCGTGCCCGTCGGGGGTATCGAATTTCAAGGCTCCCAAATTCGCGCCCGTCAGGTCAACCCGCGTCAATTGCGCGCCTTTGAGCGAGCTGCCGCGCAGATCAGCCCCTGCCAGATCGCAATCGCGGAAATCGCTTTTGTCCAGAACCGCGCTCTGCATTTGTATATTTTGCAAATTAAGGCCGAGGAAGGTCGCGCCGACGGCCCGTACGGCGGTGAGGGGATATTCCCAAAGATTGTAAATATCGCGCAGGTCGGTGCCGCTTAAATCCATCTGCTTGCCTTCGCGGCCTGCGGTGGCGATCCAACGCTTATGAACCTCCAGCATGCCGATCAAGGTACGCTCACCCTCTTTGAGTTTTTTGCCGAGCGATTTATCAAGGATGACGTTCTCCTGGATGACGCCTTCCATCTCATTGTTGCGCAGGATGGTGCCGGCCATCACGCTGTGCGAGAAATCCGCGCTGGTTAAATCCGCGCCGGTTAAATCGGCATCGCTTAAATTCGCGCCGTGAAAATTCACGCCCGTTAAATTCGCCTGTGATAGTTTGACGCCGCTTAAATCGGCATCGGAAAAATCGGCGGCGACGGCCTTGACGCGGTTCATGTTGGCGTCATCCATGCGTGCGCCGGTGAAGATGGCGCCCCATCCGCGCCCTTCCGGAACGCCTTCGCGTTTACGGTCGACCAGAAGCCCGTGTTCGCCGCGTTCCATGATCTTGCCTTCACGCATATCGGCGGAGTCGAGGTTTGATCCGGTAAAATTCGCGCCCGCCGCCTGCACGCCGCGGAAATCGGCACGGCGGAAGGTGGCATCGCTCAAATCTGCATGCCGCAAATCACAGGCGAAGAAACTGGTCGAGACAAAGACGCCGCCCGCAAGATTGCAGCGGGACATGTTGCAGCCTGTGAAATCGGCCTGGGAGAGATCGAGGCCGGATAAATCCAGTCCCGACAGATTGCCGAATTTGATGACGATGCGTTGTCCGCCACGCTGGCCCCGTAAAAACTGGGTGTGCAGCATGATGAATTCATCCAGTTCGCCCTGCGAATAGAGCCGGTATTCATCCGGTGTCGGGATATATCCTTGCATCGTTTTGCAAGGATATATCAAATATTTA
>CBFGQF010000067.1:0-9148 GCA_965650865.1 uncultured Alphaproteobacteria bacterium
TCGTGACACGCACCAGCGATGGCATTTGCAAGGTGCGGTGCGCGGCGGTCAGTTCATTCTGGTCGTATATTTCGCCATTGGCGGTTTGTTTGCCGTGGAATCCCGGGCCATACCAAGACGCGATCCCCGTTTCGGAATATTCGAACATTTCCTGCGGGTAATATTCCTGACCGTCAATCAGATAGGGATTGCCGACCTTGTACTTGCCCTGGCTGCGCGTGTCCTGGGCCTGTTTGGCCAGATGCGCACCGAACTGCGCTTCGGCGCATCCGGCAAGGAACAAAAGGGTGGCCATCATGCCAAGGGAAAAAACAGGTTTCATAATGACTCGTCGTGATTGTTTAGCGGGCAATGGCATCGGCCAGAAGGCCGACGGAGGTGGCGAAATAGGTGGAGCGATTCCACTTCATAATCGTCTGGTAATTAGAATAAACGATATAGGCCTCTCCGCCAAGTCCGTCCGGTGCCACAACCGAAGACATCAGGTTTTCGCGCGGCATGGCGCTGCCATCCGGATTTCGGATGCCCATGGCGGACCACGCGGACAGGGGCTTTTGAATTTTCGGCCCGACCAGGCCTTCGGAAAACCCTTTGGGAAGAACGACTTTGCGCCCCCACTTTAAGTTCGGCGTCCATCCGCTTTGTTTCAGATAGTTGGCGGCGGAGGCGAAAACATCCATCTCCGTATTCCATATGTCCTTATGCCCGTCCCCGTTGCCGTCCACGGCGTAGGCCAGAAAGCTAGAGGGCATGAACTGGCATTGCCCCATGGCGCCGGCCCATGATCCCTTCATGTTGGCCGCACTGATATGGCCCTGATCGATAATTTTCAGGGCGTTCAAAAGCTCGCCCTTGAAAAATTCCGCGCGGCGCCCTTCCCATGCAAGGGTGGCCAGCGCGGGCACGATTTTGAATCCGCCCGTATTGCCGCCGAAATTGGTTTCGATACCCCAAAGCGCAACGATATATTGCGGTTGTACACCATAGGCTTGCTCTATGGCCTTCAGCACGCGTGCGTTTTGCCGCATCAATTGGCGGCCTTTGTCGATGCGCTGCTGGTTGACGATGTTCTTTTTATATTGGGCGAAGGTGATTTTCTTTTCCGGTTGCTTGCGGTCCAGCTCAATGGCCTTTGGGACCGGCTGGATGCCCGTTAGTGCCGCCTCGATGGTGCTTTGGGATATGCCTTTGGCGGCGGCTTCCGTTTTAAACGCGCTGAGCCAGCTCTGAAAATCCTGTGCGGCAAAAACGGGTTTGACCACACAAAGTGTCAAAGCAGCCGATAGAATCAAAAAAGCCTTATTCATTCTCCAATGGTATCGAAGAGCGCGGCAGGATAAAAGCGGATTTTCCTGTGAAATAATAAACAACCGAGCCGATCAGCTCTTTCACCGCAATATTCAGCATATGGTAATTGTGCGTGACGTTCGGCATGGTCCAGAAGAAATCATAACTTCCATCGGTCCGGTAATCGCAGGGGTATGGAATGACGGGCCAGCCGGTCTGCTCGAAGATACCGACGCTGCGCGGCATGTGAAAGGCCGATGTCACCAATATCCAGTTCTGTCCTTCCGTGGGGTTCATCAATTCCTTGCTGAAAATGGCATTCTCATACGTGTTGCGTGAATCCATCTCATAGAACACCAGATCGGTGTCGAGCCCATAAGCGTTCAGATAATTCATCGCCACTGTGGCCTCTTTTGCCTCCGGATAGTTGATGTCGCCGGATCCGCCGCTGAACACCTTGCGGGCGTTCGGATATTTTTTGGCAAGGGTTGTGAAGCATACCATGCGCTCTACGCTGTCATTGGCCGCGATTTGCCCGCGCGCCTCGCTCAAATGCCCATCGAACATCCCGCCGAGCACAATAATCCCATTCACGCGGGGCGGCAGGTCTTCGGGCTGTTCATAATGACTTTCCAGCCATGTCATCATCAGGGGGCCGACCGGAACAACCCCGAAGACAACAATCCCCGCGAGCGCGGTGCCAAGCATCAAATTCCCGCATTTTTTCCGCCAGAAACGCAGGGCAAAACCAGCGAGCGCCAGAAAGCACAGGGCGTTCAATGGCATGGCGAGCGTCCAAAATATCTTGGAAACGATGAAAAACATTATGGGGTTTTACCAGATTGCCTCTTTACTGTCCAAGGCGGAGTTATTATGGTGCATCTCGCAAACCGGCCTTTCTTCTTGCGGATGAGTGGCAGAGCGCCTCGTCCGCGAAGGCGGACAAAGTTTAGATGAACCGCGAAGGCGGAGAGAATATTAAACAGTTACGACCGCTCGTGGCTGTTTTGTGCGGATGAGTGGCAGAGCGGTTGAATGCACCGGTCTTGAAAACCGGCGAGGATGCAAGTCCTCCGTGAGTTCGAATCTCACCTCATCCGCCATCTTGCGCTGTTCTTTTGCCGTTTGACCCCCTGTCCTTCTGTCGTTACCCTTATCTACGTCTCAGAAACGGAGGGGCACATGGTTACCGGCAAAAATTTCTGGAAATATATCCTCGCCTGCATGATCGGCGGGAGCGTAACAGGCCTTCTTCTTTCTCCGTCGGGCGGTGCATTGTTGCCGGAAGATATGGCGCTTGCCATTGGTGAATGGCTCGCCCTGCCCGGTGTCATTTTCCTCGGCCTGATCGGCATGGTGATTTTGCCGCTCGTCGTGACCTCCATCATTCTTGGAATCACGGAAAGCCATGACACAGGGTTTGTGAAACGTCTTGGCGTACGGCTCATCCCCTATTTTTTGATCACCGGATTGATTGCCGTCCTTATCGGTATCGGTTTGGCCGAATTGATCCAGCCCGGTACGCGCGGCGCAAACCTTACGCAACCGGCCCCCGCGATTGTCATTGATACCGAGGCCGGAAACGCAGTGGAAAGCCTGACAGTTCCAGATCGCATCGCCAATCTGATACCGAAGAACATCGTGCAGGCGGCGCTGGAGCTGGACTTCCTCAAAATCGTCATCGGCGCGATTTTAATCGGGCTGGTTATTTTGTCGATCCCGCGTGTGAGCACAAAGCCATTCCTCGATCTTTGTGAATCCGGCCAGATTATCAGCATGAAGATTATCGAATGGGCGATGACAATTGCGCCCCTCGCCGTGTTCGGTTTGCTGGCAAATGCGATGATCAAGAGCGGCCCGGCCGCCTTTATCGGGCTTGGCGGTTATGTACTGACCGTTCTTTTGGGCCTCGTCGCCATCATGGTCTTTTACCTTATGATCGTTGCGGTATTCGGGCGGCGCTCACCTATCCAGTTCCTGCGCGATATAAGAACGGTTCAGCTTCTGGCGTTTTCAACATCATCGTCCGCCGCCGTGATGCCGGTCAGTATGCAGACCTGCGAAGAAAACCTGAAGGTGCGCCCCGAGGTAGCGCGTTTTGTCGTGCCGCTCGGCACCACCATCAATATGGACGGCACGGGGATGTATCAGGCGGTGGCCGCCCTGTTCCTGTGTCAACTCTACGGCATTGATTTATCGTTCGGGGAAACTTTTTTACTTGCCTTTACCATGGTGGGCGCCTCCATCGGCACACCCGCCATCCCCGGCGTCGGGATTGTGGTTCTGGCGGGTATTGTCGGCGGCCTCGGCGTACCTCCCGAGGGGATCGGCTTGATCCTTGGCGTTGACCGGATTCTCGATATGTGCCGCACGACGATTAACGTGACGGGCGATCTCACCGCGGCAACGGTCATGAACAAATGGCTACGCGATGATAGGGATGCCGCCTAAGGTTTTATATTGTCTGCGTCCTCAGCGGCGGCCTGCTCTTCGGCTTCCTTTTGCGTTGCTGCCTCTTTTGCATCGAGGCGCAGCTTATGAATGCGGCTCAGGAATTCCCGCGTGATATCCGACCCCATATTGGTGGCCGTACTAGTTTGTACGAACAGACGGCAGTGAAGCTGATAATGGCCCAGCTCGCTGGTGGTCAAATCATAGACCGGTTCCGGCGATCCGACATCAACGCCCGCCCGGCGGCGAATTTTACGATGGAACGATAACGCCTCTTTTCTTTGCGGGTCGAAATGCTTTTCGCAAATCTCCTTAAATAGATCGAAGGCTTCGGCGGCGTCGATATCGGTGAATTGCACCGCGACACGGACATCTTCAAATATATAGGCCTTGAAGAAATTCGCGTTTTCGACGTTGCTGGTAAAAAGCTTGCTGTTAGGCACGGTGATCGTACGGCCCGTGAACTGATAGGTCTTCCCTTCCATATCCACTTCCTGCAACTGGAAGGCAAAGGCGTCGAAATCGATAACCTCCCCGGTGACACCGTCAACCGTGACCCATTCACCTACCTTGAACGGCTGGCTGGTGGCGCGCATGATGCCGCCGGTGAGGCACATGATCATTTCCTTGGTGGCCACGACCAGCGCCACGGCGAAGGCGGCAATGGAAAGCGCGAAGGTATGAAGTTGCGGCGCCCAGATCAGGACCAATCCGATTACGATCAACGTAACACTTGTGTTCTTGATGCGGATGATCCAGCGGCGCTGTTCCTTGGCCAGGATTTCCGCATCCTTGCGCACATAGCGGATCAAAATACGCCGGATGAAAAGAACCACGGCAATCAGAAACAGCGAAGAGCCGATGGCGCTCGCCGATAGGAACTGCATAAAATCAATGTTCGAAATATCGCGCTCCAGCGCGGTCATAAATTCATTCATAATGGCTCTATCGCCTTAAATTCAGGCTTTTTTATGGATTTTACTCGACAACAATATATTGAACGTCCAAGACTTCGATAAATTCCTTTTTGCCTTCAACGCGCACTTCCACCTCGTCGCCAGCGCGGGATTTTAAAAGCGCACGGGCAACGGGTGATAGCCAGTTGATCTTGCCTTTATCAAGGTCCGCCTCGTCCACGCCGACAAGATGGACGGTGAGTTCTGTATTGTCTTCACGAACATAGGTGACGGTTGCGCCAAAGAAAACCTGCTCAATACCCTGCTGAAGGCGTGGATCAACAACTTCCGCGCTTTCCAGTCGTTTGGTGAGGTAACGGATACGGCGGTCGATTTCGCGCAGGCGTTTTTTGTTGTAAAGATAGTCTCCGTTTTCCGAGCGGTCGCCGTTGCCCGCGGCCCATGACACAATCTCGGTAATGCGCGGGCGTTCATCGCGTAAAAGCCAGTCAAGCTCGACACGCAGGGTTTCATACCCCGTTGGCGTCATCAGGTTTTTCTGGCCAAACGGGATTTCATCCGGAATGTCGTCCAGATCGTCTTCCGGTCCGTCGCCGTCGCTTTCCTTTGTGAATGCCTTGCTCATGTCAGATTTTTTTCCCACGTCAGGGCCGAAGAAATAATTTCTTCGAGGTCGGCATGCTGGGGCTTCCACCCCGTTGCTTTTTGTAGTTCTGTGGAATCCGCCGTTAGTGCGCCAATGTCGCCAGCGCGCCGCGGCATCAAATCGACCTTTAATTTCTTGCCGGTTATTTTTTCAACCACTGCAATGGTTTCAAGCACGGAATAACCTGTGCCATAACCAATATTGAATATCCGGCGGCCATTGCCACCTTTCATGAATTCGTAAACCTTTACATGCGCATTGCCGACATCGGCGACATGCACGTAATCGCGAACGCCGCTGCCGTCTTTTGTTTTATAATCGGTGCCATGAACCTGCACGCTTTCGCGCTTGCCTGCGGCGGCTTCACAAATAACCTTGATCAAATGCGTGGCGTTTTTGGTGTTTTGCCCTGTGCGTCCCTTTGGATCGGCGCCAGAGACGTTGAAATAACGCAAGATCACGTAATTCAATTCGTGCGCGGCCGATGCGTCTTCGATCATACGCTCCGCCATCAGTTTTGATGCGGCATAGGGTGTTTCCGGCGCTGGCGGATATTCTTCCTTCATCAGTTCCAGCGGGTTGCTGCCATACACCGCCGCCGTCGATGAAAAGATGAAATTTGTCACTCCATGTTTGGTGCAATGCTCCAGCAATTGGCGCGTGGTTTCTGTGTTGTTGAGATAGTATTTAAGGGGGTTTGCAACGGATTCGGAAACGACGGTCGATCCGGCGATATGCACCACGTTGTCGATCTTGTGCCGGGAAAACACTGCCTCAATCGCTTTGTCATCACGCAAATCGGCATTGATGTAGGTGATGCCCTTCGGCAGATTGGATTCAAATCCGGATACAAGATTATCCACGACGATGATGTCGTCATAACCCGCATCCAGAAATGAATAGACCGTCTGCGCGCCGATATAACCCGCGCCGCCCGTCACCAGAATGCTCATGATGATCCTTCCGCCAGAACTTTCCTATAAACGCCTAGCGTTTTTTCCGCCATGATATCGAACGTGAAATTCTTTTCGAATGATGCACGTCCGGCCGCGCCAAACGTTTTTTGTTTTTCACGGTCGGGGATCAAATCACGCAATATTTTTATCAATGTTTTGCCATCGCCCACGGGCACGATATACCCCGTCTTGCCATGCGTTACGGCTTCGCGGCTGCCACCGGCATCGCTCACGATGACGGGAAGGCTTGCGCGCATGGCCTCCAGCGTGCTTAAGGGGAACCCTTCCCATTGGCTGATGAGGCAGAAAATATCGGTATGGTTTTCAAGGCGGTCGGCAACATCATTGCGCTCCCCTAGAAAATGAATGCGGTCTTCCATCCCCGCCTTGGCCGGAAGGGATTTCAACCAGTCATTCTCCCCGCCGCCAATGAAATCGAGCGTCCAGTCTAGGTCCTTGCACCGCGCCAGCGCCTTGATCAAAAGCTCGTGATCCTTCGGCCATCCTATACGCGCGACCATGGTCAGGCGCGTTGGCGTTTGCGGCGTGTGTTCGCGGGCCGCGCGGTCCGGCATGCCGTTGTTGATCGTGGTGATTTTTGATGGCGAGGCGATCTTCGCCTTCAGGGCCTGCTGGCGGCCATGCTCGCTCACTGTGATGATATGATCGCCCAGAAGCCCGCCGATCCATTCCAGCGCCCAATAGAGGGGGCGGAGCTTTTTCGAAACCCCTTCCCCGAAGGTCCAGTTATGGGCGGTAAAGATGACGGGCAGGCCCAGCGATCGGGCAGCAATCCGCCCAACCAGCCCCGCCTTTGACGAATGACAGGTGAGAAGGTCGAGCCTGAGCCCCGGTAAGATATCGCGCAGTTCCTTGACCGCTTTGAGGTCGTCGATCGGGCTGATTTCCCGCTGAAGCGATGGGATTTCGATATATTCGAGGCCCGCCTGCTTGATCGCGTCCGAAGCGGCGCCCGGCATGCCGGAAATGATAACCGGTTCGAAATCCTGGGCTTTCATCCATAGGGCCAGGTCGCGGACATGCACCTGCGCCCCGCCCCATTCATCCATCCGTGTGATTAGGTACCCTATTCTCATAGCCGCCAGACTTTAGGGCCTGCCGCCGCTCAAGGCAAGGCGGAACGGATTTTCCTCGACAGAATATTAAGATTGTGTATAGTGCGCAGACTCAAAAACAAAAAGAATGACTAGGCATTGCCTAAGTTATTGAAAGAAAAGGAAAACTAAATGTTCGCAGTAGTACGTACAGGCGGTAAACAATACCGCGTCGAAAAAAACGACAAAATTGAAGTAGAACTTCTGGAAGCCAAGGAAGGCGATCAAATCAGCCTCGAAATCCTCGCTTTTTCCGGCAATGGGTCGGAACTGGCCACAGGAAAAGATGTTTCCGGTGCAAAAGTCAGCGCGAAAGTGCTTTCCCATATCCGCAATGACAAGGTTGTGGTATTTAAGAAAAGACGCCGCCAGAATTATCGCCGTAAAGCAGGACACCGTCAGCACAAGACGATCCTGGAGATTACGGACATCAAGGCCGCATAGTCAGCAAATAATAAAGAATTTTTCGGAGGATTGAACCATGGCACATAAAAAAGCGGGCGGTAGCTCTAGAAACGGACGCGATTCAGCTGGTCAACGACTTGGCGTTAAACGCTACGGCGGCGAAATCGTACTCGCAGGCAACATTCTTGTTCGCCAGCGCGGCACAAAATATGCGACAGGCAAAAACGTTGGCCTTGGCAAAGATCACACGATCTACGCCCTCGTTGACGGTCAGGTTCTGTTCACAAAAGGTCGCGGCGGTAAGCCGACTGTGAACATCGTTCCTGCCAATGACTCTCTGCCGCAAGCGGCTGAGTAATTAGAATTAAAGAATTTCAGAATCTCGGAATCTCAAAAAACGCGGTTCCGGGATTTTTTGTTTCTGAAATTCTGAGATTCTGAAGACTGAGATTCCGAAAATGAAATTCCTCGATCAGGCAAAAATATACGTCAAGAGCGGCGATGGCGGACCCGGATGCGTGTCCTTCCGCCGCGAAAAGTATATTGAGCATGGCGGACCGGACGGCGGCAACGGCGGCCGCGGTGGATCTATTATCTTTACCGCTGTGCGTGAACTGAATACTTTGATCGACTTTCGCTATACCCAGCACTTCCGCGCCCGCCCCGGCCAGAATGGCGCGGGTGAACTTCGCTCCGGCGCGGCCGGTGAGGATTTGATTATCAAGGTTCCTGTCGGCACCGAAATTCTCGATGAAGATCAGGAAACGGTTTTGATCGATATGACGACGCCGGGGCAGACCGTCCTGTTTCTCAAAGGCGGCGATGGCGGCTTTGGCAACGCGCATTATAAATCGGCGACCAATCAGGCCCCGCGCAAATTCACGCCGGGCTGGAAAGGATCCGAACGTGGCCTGTGGCTGCGCCTGAAACTGATCGCCGATGCCGGCCTTGTCGGTTTGCCGAATGCGGGAAAATCCACGTTCCTCGCCTCCTGCACGGCGGCGAAACCCAAGATTGCCGATTATCCCTTTACCACGCTGCACCCAAATCTTGGCGTTGTGCGCGCGGGTGATAAGGAATTTGTTCTCGCCGATGTGCCGGGATTGATTGAGGGCGCGAGCGAAGGCCATGGCCTTGGCACGCGATTCCTTGGCCATCTTGAACGCACGGCGGTTCTTCTTCATCTTATCGATATCACGCAGGATAATCCGTGGGATGCGTATGAGACGATCCGCAACGAACTTGAAATGTATGGCGCGGGACTGGAAGACAAACCGGAAATCGTTGCGCTCAACAAATCCGATGCGCTCGGCGAAGAACTTTCGCAAGACGTTGCCCGTGAATTTGAAGAACATACCGGTCTCAAACCAC
>CBFGQF010000068.1:0-9073 GCA_965650865.1 uncultured Alphaproteobacteria bacterium
TTTTGCACAGATATACATTGATATTCAGTTTGATAAATATGGTCTTTCTCTTGTTGTCGTGTAGTTATTTCTCGCAATTTCCCCCCACATTTCCTACACTCATACCAACATTAATACCCGCTGATGCGCCCCCCCGCGCTCCGCGGGTTTTTCTTGACATAATTTCGTGAAATTGCTTTGTTTGGCTGCGTTCAATCAGGATAGGGGATGTCGCGCCATGACGATGAGCAAGCTTTTCAGGGATGCCGTGCAAAAGGGTGTCGAGGTGATCAGAACGATGCGCACCGGCAACAAACACGGTATAGGCGCACAGGAAACGAAGCAGGCTATTACGCTCTCGCTACTGGTCGATGAAACCAAGGATGCGTTCAAGGCGTGCGATCCTTTCTCCCAGGAAATTTTTGGCCGCACGATCCATGCCAATTTTCTTTCGCATATGAACGCGGCCCATACGGGCGTCACATCGTGGATGCAGGTTGCGGGCATGATCGATGCGGCCTGCCAGACGGTGGATGACACCGCCGCGTTTGGAAAGCCACTCGCGCCGCCGCTCAAAAACCTTCGCGACAAAGCCTCGCTTTTGTCGGAAGTTATCCATGATATGCCGCCGCATATGATCGAATTTTTCGATGAACATGTGACCGAACCGCGGGATGCGGTTTTGTTGTCGCTGGTGCCGAGCCTTCCACGGCAGGAATTGATTTTCAAACTGGCGGCCCATAAGGCAAATGTCCAGCATATCGTGGAGCCGCGGCTTGCGGGGTGGGATGTGTTCAAGGACGGCCCGAAAAACTAATCCTCGCAACTTAATCCTACATTTTCTATACTCATACCAACAATGATACCCGCTGATGCGCCCCAAGCGCTTCTGCGGGTTTTTTGTCCTCTCACGCTGAGCGCTATCGCGAATTTCATTCTCGATAAGCGATGAGATGCAACTGGCTCTCACATCTTCAGAATTTTATCTGTGATGATATCAAGAGTAGGGGGCAGGGCCTTTAATCAATCCCGCGGCGGACACAAAACGCGCACCACGCGCCAAACCTGCATATTGTCCGGGCGTCCGCGCCTTGCGGCCGTTGGAAAGGGAATGATTTGCGCGCTTTGGCGGCGCTGCTGGCGTTCTTCGAAAATCTCTCTGCGGGTTTTCATGGTGTTGTCCTCCTCGCGCATTTTCGCCTTTTCAAACGGTTGGCGCGGCGCGGGGTTCCATGCCGCTTGAAATACCGCTTTTTAGGAACCCTTTGCGTGGGCGTCTGTTGGCAAAACGGGGGCGAGAGAAACGATGGAGGACATAATAAAAATGACAGCCCTTATCAAACACCCGCTTTTGGCCGCTATGATGTTCGTCACGGCCTATTTTACGACAATCACGGTGAAGGCGAACGCGCAGGATACCGTCGTTACGGGCGATGCGGTGCAGGTTCGCGAAGGTGCGGGCTCTCTCATTACAGGCACGATCACCGACGTTAATGACCGTTATTTCGATATGGATTCCAACGGCAAAACGATGCGTGTGATGTTGTATGACGTGGGATTGAAGGCCGATGCCGATGATGTTTTTACCGCGGGTATGAATGTCACGGTGCGCGGTGAATTCAGCGGAGAGGAATTCGGCCGCACGATTGTCCGCGCGGACAATGTCGTGGCCTCTACCGGGCCGACGACGACATTGATGGAAGGCGGGTTGAGGCGTTAATAAATCGGCGCCGCCGCAAGGGGCGCCGCAAAAGATGACGAGGCGGAATGGGTGTAAACCTTCTCCGCCTCTTGTGTTTTCAAAAGATCGTCATAGGCCAGACAGTTTTCTTCCGATGGCAGGTTGTTATAACGGCAAAGCTCTTCGATATCACCGCGGGCATTGAGGCTGCGTGCCTTGAGCCCGTTCAGGAATCGTGGGTCGAGCGTGCCGCCTTTGCCAAGCGTATTGGGAATGGCCGGGTGATCGCCGATCATAAAAAGGTTTTCGTGGCTGAGCGTGACCAGTCTATACGGCTCACCCGCGCGCAAGACAAATCCGTTCCAGTAATCGGCCATGGCGCTGTCGTGATAATTGTCGCCATAGGTGCGTCCGTGCGAAAGTTGCCTGCGCGTGTGCCGTTCCAGACTGCGCACCGATGTTTCGATCAACGCGTCTTGCATAGTTTGCGTATGTGCCAGAATATCTTCGAATTCCTGGAGAGGGACCAGGCTGGTTTGCGTATGCGCCAGAATGCGGTCGCGCAATTCCGGCCTGGATTGCGCCAGAAGATGGTTCATGAAGGTTTGATAGGCATAGGCATGGCGCTCCGTCATCGTGATGGCGCGCAGCCATGATTCCGGGTGAAGGAAGATATTCGTGTTCTTGTTCCACGGCGATAGGTGGAGGAAGGGCGCGGCCCTGATCTGCCCTGCATGGGCCATTTCGTGGTTTCTGGAATCGTAATAGACGACCGCATCCTCGCTGCCTAATCGCGCGGCATTGACGCTGATCTCGTTGATGAATCCTTTGGCAAGATTGTAGGGGGCGTATTCGGCAACCGGTGCGCCGGAGTTCGTTGCCGTGACGAAATGCGCGCCCAATCCTTTTTCCCATGCCGCGATTGTTTGCCCGATCGCAGGATTGCTTTCGTGCGACAGTCCGTTCATCCATATATCGATTTCGTTTCGCGTTTTGGGGTCCACCTCCACATGAAGTGCGTAACGGTTTTTGTCGATGCGTGACCCGATCTGCCGCAATTTGGCGATCTGCGCACGCAAATCGTCCGCGTTTTGTCCGGATGCGGAAACGCTGATCGCTTCGGCAAGGCGGGATATATCGTCATCGATGCGGCGGATGATCGCGCCGATATCTTCCGCAGGTTTTGTGTATCCTGCGGCGTTGTTGAATAATCCTGTGTTTTGCGTGTCTGCCGAAGGATATCCGGCGGATGGACTGTTGAGATCCAAGAACTACCCCTGTGATTAAGTCATCCTGACCATTCGAAAATGGTATGGCATTTTACAGGGAAGCGATCATGAAAAAGCGGCGTTATCCACAAGCGGGGTGTTATGTGGGCGCAAAAAGGCCGCGCAAACAAAAACGGACGAAGAAATCTTCGTCCGTTTTATGAATTCGGTTCTGTCGAAATTAGGCAGCGATGTTAACAGCGCTGGATTTGCCTTTTTTCGGGTCTTCTTGAACATCATAAGTCACTTTCTGACCTTCGTTCAGTGTGCGCAGACCTGCTTTTTCAAGGGCTGTGATGTGCACGAAAATGTCCGCGCCGCCATCATCTGGCTGAATGAAGCCATAGCCTTTTTGTGTGTTGAACCATTTTACTGTACCGGTAGCCATAGTCGTAGTCTCCTTAGTTTGTCATGTTGCGTTGTCCACACCGCGTGGTTTCCCGCATAGTTAATGTTTGATTTTGTTATAGAGCCTTAAATCAAACCGACTTTAACAAACTAGGATGGTTCCGTTGTCGCTAGGGTCGAGTAGTCCAG
This sequence comes from uncultured Alphaproteobacteria bacterium, assembly GCA_965650865.1. Taxonomy (GTDB): domain Bacteria; phylum Pseudomonadota; class Alphaproteobacteria; order Micavibrionales; family Micavibrionaceae; genus Micavibrio_A. Next base: position 3,466 of record CBFGQF010000068.1, read on the forward strand.
GTCGTTTTATATTCGTATCAAACTATCTCTAGTTGCCCATATTTATCAGAAATGGTCAAGTGAATTCAGTCCGTTAAATCGCGCAAATGATAGTTTCGCCGTTCCCACACGGTCGTAAGGTAGGTGGGATGTGCCAGAAAACGGAATAACTGGTAAAAGGCAGGCATCCTGGCCGAGAGGTCCGGCGTATCCGGATGGGCCGCGCTGACGGCCTGACGCATGGGGCGTCCGTCTTGTGCATTGTCGTTGGCAAGATTGTAAAGTTCGGCCATCTGGGTGTGGCAATGGGCCTCTGCCCGCAGGCGCAGGGCGGTGGCCAGAGTTTCGGGGCTGGCCGCTGCTTCACGGAAGTCTTTGACCAAGGCTTTGTACCCGCCGGGATATTCACGGCTGACCAGATCATCGAGCCAGTACCATGCGGTTTTCGGCATGGATACCACGGCATGGGCTGGCTGGGAGTGATCGGTTTCGGGCAGAAGGGGAAGGCGGAGGATTCTGGTTTCGGATGCGCTCATATGGTCCCTTAGAATAATGGTTGGTCTTCTTGATTGATTCCATCATGCCATTTTTGGGCGATCCGGATCAAATTCAGGGCGAGCCCGGTCGTTTATGCCCTTGGTAAAATTAGGGGATAGACAATTATCCACAGGCCTTGTATCCTTGTGGACAAGTATTCGCCGTAAGCATTTCCGCTTAGATTTTCCGCCTGTTTGTGGGGTTATTTATGAAAACGTATCGTTTGCCGATTCTGGTTCTGTCCGCATTGTCGCCACTTGCGTTATCCGCATGCGGTGAGGGGTATGAGGCCGTTCCATACCACGGTGTTCCCTATACCGAAGAGCGCACGGCGGGGGCCGGCGTTCAATATGTCCGCGCCCATATGCTACCTGAAAAAGGGCCGGTTCTGGCACCCGCGGTTCCCGCTGTTGTAGAGCCGGTGGAAGAAACGGTTGTGAAAGATGCCGCGCCATTGTTTGGCACGGGCCAATTGAAGAAATGATCTTTCCGCAAAGGAAGGTATATGCAAACCCGGCCAATGGCCGGGTTTTGTTTTGGGCGAGGGGATGGATAAGATTTGAAATAATTCCGAAACGAAAGATATGGACGCACCCTATCCAAAAGAATTAACATAATTGAAGAGATGTCCTGTATGGGACGCTCTTTTGAAAAAGCACATGCCGCGCGCCCGTTCTATGGCCATTAGACCGACCATCCAGACCGCCCGCGCCCCCTCTATGCTTTGAACTTAAATATCCAGGACAAAAAACAACTGATGGTAAATCGGAAAGGGTGTGTGTTGCCATGTCGGTCAGTGCAGAAACATATATTGTGATATCGCTTATGTTCGCGGTGTTCGCGGCGGTGGCGGCCGTGGGGACAAGCGTGGTGTTGGGGGCCGGATTTGAACGGTTGCGTGCGGGGTTTGAGTTGATCAAGGGGCAAAGCGGGTTCTTTGCCGATGCGATCTATAAGCTTGATATACGCACACAAAAGCTTGATGAAGAAACCGCCAAAATGAAATCGGGCATGGGCGTTGTTCATGACCGTATGGAACGCGTAGAAAAACAGACCAGCTTTATCGCCGGCGAAGTCGTGGCGATGGAACAGCGCATTTTGCAAGGATCGCCCATGCAGCCGAGCCCGCAAGCCCGCACGCATGACGGCTCTCTCGATGCCATGATGCATCCATCCATGACATCAAGGACCGAAGAGCGGTCGGATGCCATTCACCATGACTTCCTGAGTCTGCATAATCCGGTCCGGGAGCCCGCGGTGGCAGCGCCGAAGATGGAACCGCGTGAGTCCATGCTGACTGGCATGTTCCGTGACAATGGCGCCGAAATCGCCGTCTGCGATGCGATCGAAGAGGACTCGGCTGAAGATGTCGATAATTCGGGTCATTCGGGGCTTGGAACGCTTCTGACCCGCTATTTCCAGGGGGAAAACGACAAAGGCGTGATCTATCACTGATCGGCCCGAAGGCACCCTCTGCGAAGACGGGGCTCCCATCAGCGGGGCCCCGCCTTTTTCTGCGGATTTCCAAACAAAAGGTGACAGGGCCATCCAGTTAAAGGTATGATAATTACTTGAAGGGGCAGGATATTTGTCCCGAAAAGAGCAGGAATTACGCCTTTATGTTTTGGATTTTTGTCTGGTTCGTCTTATCGGCTATTTTGATCGGTGCGACCGTATGGTCGCTGCAAATCCTGCTTCGTCAGAAAAAAGCATGGGCGGCGTTTGCGAAGAAGCATAATTTTGCCTTTCAGAAAGGCACGTTCATGGGGCCTGCCGAAATGTCGGGTTCTATCGGCGAATATAAAATCGGTTTCTTTACGGCAGAGCGTATGACGCTCGATGTTCGCGGCAAGCGTTATGTCAGCGTTATCGAGGTGCAATTGCTCGAAGGGCTGATCGATGGCGGCGTTGCCGGCACGAAAGAAATGCAGGCCTTTATGAACACGCTGGCGCAGCTTCAGCCCTATCCGGTAAACAAGCAGGGGTGGAACCCCGAACATACTATTCATGTACGCGACAAGGCAGTGGCCGATGCCTATTTCACGCCCGAGCGCCTTGATGCGTTCGAACAGGTTTTGAAAACGCGCGGCGCGGACGTCATCATCGTATTCAATCATGAAGAGTTTGTTATCCGCATGGAAACATCGGACCCGATGATGGATCCGGCCAAGATTGAAAAAGTCGTGAGCCGCCAGATGGCGCTTGCGAACAAAATGCGCATTACGCCGCAGCAGCGCAGCGAGTATATGGCGAAGAAGGTTTCTGCTTAATAGTCATTGCGAGCGTAGAGAAGTAATCCAGACGAAAATCCTCTTAAACATCTGAATGGATTGCCGCTCAACCTATCTGTTTCTTCGCAATGACGGGTTAGGGCTTAGCAATAAATATCCCAAAACCCGGCAAGAACAGACCCCCGTCTTTAATTTCACCGCGCGCTACAATGATCGCATCGTCCAGTATCTCCGTACCGCCCATCCCTTTGAAGGTTTTTGGTTCGACCCCGAGATTATATACGCAGAGGATGGTTTCGCCTTCATAGACGCGGCGGAAGGCGAGAATCTTGTCATCTCCCGTTTCAACGAATTCCATCGTGCCATAGGCGAGGGGGGCTTGTGTTTTGCGCCATTTCAAAAAGGCGCGCGTGAAATTCAACGTTGAATCCGGTTCCTCATGTTGTTTGTCTGCCGCCAGATGGATATGGGTATCAGGTATGGGCAGCCACGTGTCCTCGCCTGTATTGCTGAAGCCCGCATGGTGGTTGGTGGCGGACCATGGCATCGGCGTGCGGCATCCATCGCGTCCCTGCCATTCGGGCCACAGGGCCTTGCCCCACGGATCCTGAATTTTATCGAACGGGATGATCGCTTCGGGCAGGCCCAGTTCTTCTCCCTGATAGATATAGGGTGATCCGCGCAACGTTGTGACCATCGCGATCAAAAGCTTGGCAAAATCCCGCTGGTATTCTGGCGGTACATCTTTGCCCCAGCGCGTGACAGGACGCACGACATCATGATTGCAAAACGCCCAGGACGGCCAGCCTTTGCCCGCGGCCTGATACATCTCAATGGGATGGCGAATAATATCGGCGGTCAATGATTTGCTGGTCCCTGCCATCATATGTGTGTTGTAGCAGGTGTGCAGCATATCCGGCCCGTGCGTGTATTCGACAGACAGGTGGAACGGATCATCGTCGCCGACCTCGCCAATCGACATTTTGGCGTCATATTCATTAAGCAGGGCGCGGAAACGTTTAAGGAAGTCGAACATTTCGGGCTGAGACTTATCGTAGAGATGCTGTTGCATCACATACGGGTATTTTTTTTCGTATTGAACGCCCGTCGATACCGCGTTTGGATCACGCGGCGGATTGTTCCTAAGTTGTTTATCGCAGAAATAGAAATTGACGACGTCCAAGCGGAAACCGTCAACCCCGCGTTCCAGCCAGAACTGGCATTCTTTCAGTACGGCATCCTGCACCTCCGGATTGTGGAAGTTGAGGTCCGGTTGTTCGGGCAGGAAATTATGAAGGTAATATTGTTCGCGGCGCGTGTCATAGGTCCATGCCGCGCCGGAAAAACAGGATTGCCAGTTGTTGGGCGGCGTGCCATCCGGCGATGGGTCTGCCCAGACATACCAGTCGGCGCGCGCATTATCGCGGCTTGACCTGCTTTCGATAAACCATGGATGTTCATTCGACGTGTGTGAAAGCACCATATCGACGATTATTTTGAGGCCGAGTTCGTGCGCACGTTTCAGAAGAATATCGAAATCTTCATTCTTGCCAAAGATGGGGTCGACGCTCGCATAATCGGAAACGTCATAACCGAAATCCTTCATCGGTGATTTGAAGAAGGGAGATATCCAGATGGCATCGACGCCGAGCGAGGCCACATAATCCAGTTTGTCCGTGATGCCGGCGAGATCACCCACGCCGTCGCCATTGCTGTCCTTATAGGAACGCGGATAGATTTGATAGGTTACGGCGCTGCGCCACCAGTTTTTATCGGTCATTGTTTATCCTGTCATCCTGAAGGAGCGAAGCGACTGAAGGATCTCTTGGGATTCTTCGCTACGCTCAGAATGACATTTATATCATACATGGTCATAATGACAAATCAGTCGATCTATGAAACAATCATTTCATGGAATTCCCGCTCTGGGCCATTTTCGCCCTTCTTTGCGCCGCCTCATCCGCCCTTGTCCTGATCATCCCCGAACGGGTGAAATGTGACGGTTTCGCGCTCGCCTTCTGGAACAAGGTCGCGGCGTTCTTTTTTATGATCCCGATGGTCATCTGGATGGGGATGCCAACGCAATGGGAATTTTACGCGCTTGTCGCCGCGCAGGCATGTTTATGGGTGATCAGCGATGTGATTTTCTTCCGCGCATTGCCCGTGGTGGGAGCAGGGGTTATATCGCGCCTGTTGCCATCAACGGTCATCGTGACCTTCGTTCTTTGGTTTTTGTTCGAGCCATCTTTGCTCGGGGAATATTTACAGCAACCGGTTCTAAGCGCGATTGTTTTCATGGCCCTATGCGGATCGGTTTATTTTGCAACGCGGCTGAAACGTGATCCGGTGTCGTGGCAGGCGGTGCGGATGATCTGGTTCGTTCTCTTTGCCGCCATCATCGGGCCGCTGATGTATAAGACCGTGACAAAATATGTATCGATAGAGCAGGGAGCGTTTGCTTTCGTTCTATTCGAATCTTTTGTGATGGTGTCGATCTGGTCCGTTTTCTATGCGGTGAAAAGGCCCATCGCGAAGGAAGTTCTGTTTTCGATAGAATCTTTACGCGGCGGCGCCATGGTCGGCGCGGCGATGTGCCTAGTCTCGCTGTCGAAGTTCGCGGCGATGCATTCCGTAGACAATCCCGGCCTTGTGCCGGCCGTCAAATATCTCGATGCCATCATCATCATGGCCTATTACCGCGCCATCGGTAAAATAGAAAAGGCAGATGTATTGGCGGGGCTTGGCATCGTTGCCTGCGCCGTGGTTATCATTCTTGCCCGTTCATTTGCCTGAGGGTTCTTTATTTTAGAAAAAATCCCCGCTGCTTGGCGGGGACTTTAATTTCATTACTTCGCGTCGGC
>CBFGQF010000069.1:0-8934 GCA_965650865.1 uncultured Alphaproteobacteria bacterium
CCCGCTCAAGCCCGCCTACCAGAAGCAGTGGCCGCTCACGCCGATCCGCGCACGTGAAGGATGGGGGGATCTGTCTGAAAAGAATTTGTTTGCATCGATTGAAGAACGGCGCACCATCGCGTTGAACCGTTTTATCTATGCCCTCGGCATCCGCCAGGTCGGTGAAGCGACGGCCAAGAAAATTGCGGCACATTTCGGCACCATTGAAAATCTGCGTTCTGGCATGGTGGCGGCGCAAGACCGCGAAAGCGAAGCATTCAAAGACATCCTCAATATCGAAGATGTCGGGCCGAGCGTGGCGGACGATTTGATTGCGTTCTTCGAAGAGCCGCACAATATCGAAGTTCTGGATGATCTTCAGTCGTTATTGACGATCGAACCGTTTGTGCGCGTTGCGGTGGGCGATAGTGCCGTTGCAGGAAAGACCGTTGTATTCACGGGCACCCTTGTCACCATGACGCGGGCGGAGGCAAAGGCACAGGCGGAACGGCTCGGCGCGAAGGTGGCGGGGTCCGTTTCGAAGAAGACGGATTATGTGGTCGCAGGCGAAGACGCCGGATCAAAATTGAAAACAGCACGGGAACTGGGCGTCACCGTGCTGTCGGAAGAGGATTGGAAGAGAATTGCGGGGTGATTACCGCCCGGCCTTCAAGGCCTTTAATTTGGCCAGCGCGCGTTCCAGTTCTGCCGTGTAATCGCGGCGTTCCACGAATTCACCGCCGCCCGTGTTGCGGGTCATCGAGAGTTCCATCGCGCGGACGAGGATATCCGCGATTTCAATATCCTTTTGTTCGATAGCAAGTTCCAACGCGTCGAAAATACGATCTGCGAGGCGCTCTTTGTTTGATTTAGAATCTGTCATGGTCATTCCATTCGGTTAAGATGGGACGATATTATAGTCTTTGATCATTTTGTCAAAGCCGGAGAGGAACAGGTTGCGCCTGTCATCGGTTTCCATCAGGATTTCGTGTTTAGCGCCGGGTATTTTCAGCAGGGACGCATGCGGAATGCGGGCGGCCGCTTTAAGAATTTCGGCGTTCTCGACGACTTCTTCCCGCTCGGCATAGGCGAAGAAAACGGGAATACCGATCGATTCCAGATAACCGCACGTGCGCAAACGCTCAAACGATTTCAGGGATTCACCAATCCAACCGAACGTAGGATCGCCAAGGCGCAGCGCCTCGTTGGCAGCGCTCCATGCGCCATGTATTTTATCACGCACGATATCGCTGCTCAGGTTTCCCGTGCCATCTCCCGTGCGTTTTCCCTCATACCAATCGCTGCCTTTTGGCACGTACCAGTCAAGCATGCGCGGGAATGTCCGTAGGAGGATACCTGCCAATTTTTCAAACTTTGTAAGCTGGAAAATACCAAGATAGGGGGCGGATAGCGCGGCGGCGTTGAATGTGCCGGCGCATTCGCGCAAGTAACGCAGACCGATCATCCCGCCCATAGAATGGCCGAGCATGATCATGGGAGGCAACGATCCATCGGGATTTCGCACGATGGGGATAACATGGTCTTTTATCCACAGGTCGAGGTCTTGCAAATCCGTGTCAAACCCGTCGGAATGGCGGCGCTGCGGAAAGGTTGGCCAGCGCCCCGATTGCCCCTGATAATGCCAGTCGATACAGAAAAAACCATAGCCGCGCGCCAGCATATCATGAGCGGTTTCGAAATACTTCTCGCAGAATTCGGAGAGGCCGGGCAGCGCGACAACAACCGCCCTGGGCGGCGCGCCTTCCGGCAGCACAAAGCCATAGCGGATTTTGTGCTTTGTCGCTTCGTTCGTGAAGAAATGGTCGCTCCATCCGGCAGGGGCAAGAAACCGTGGCTCCAGATCCGCCGGAATCATGGTCTTATGCTTCCATTGCCTTGACGACTTCTTCGGTCACTTTCTTCGCATCGCCAAGCAACATATAGGTATTGTTGGCATAGAAGAGGGGGTTGTCGATCCCCGCATAACCGGACGCCATTGATCGTTTGATAAAAAATACTGTCTTGGCCTTCTCCACATCGAGCACCGGCATGCCGTAGATAGGCGATGTGGAATCGTTCTTTGCGGCGGGGTTCGTGATATCGTTCGCCCCAATAACGAAAGCAACATCGGCCTGACCGAAATCACGGTTGATATCTTCCAGTTCGAACACCTCGTCATAGGGCACGTTGGCTTCGGCGAGCAGTACGTTCATATGTCCCGGCATGCGGCCTGCCACAGGGTGGATGGCGTACTTCACCTCGATGCCTTCATGTTTGAGCTGATCCGCCATTTCGCGCAGGACGTGCTGGGCCTGCGATACCGCCATACCATAACCCGGCACGATAATAACCTTGGATGCATTCTTCATGATAAAAGCCGCATCTTCCGGAGAGCCGATTTTGGCATGACGATCACCGGCGGCACTGGCCCCGGCGGCGCCAGAGGCTTCCGCCCCGAACCCGCCTAGCACGACGGAGAAAAAGGAGCGGTTCATGCCTTTACACATGATGTAAGAGAGGATCGCGCCGGAGGAACCGACGAGTGCGCCCGTTATGATCAGCAGGTCGTTCTGCAGCGTAAAGCCAATCCCCGCCGCCGCCCATCCGGAATAGGAGTTCAGCATGGACACAATCACGGGCATATCCGCGCCGCCAATCGGGATGATAATCAGAATGCCAAGGACAAGCGAAAGCGCGACAATCGCCCAAAAGAAGAATGGCGCCTGCGTCGCGCACAACATGATGAGCAGGAACAGCAAAAATCCACCAAGGCCGGCATTGATCACATGCTGGTTGGCGAATGTAATGGGCTTTCCCGGGATAATCCCCTGAAGTTTGCCGAAGGCGATGATGGAGCCTGTGAAAGTGACCGCGCCGATGGCGGCGCCAAGCGACATTTCGATCAATGAGCCAATCATGATTTCGCCTTCCACACCGATGCCGTATGTTTCCGGGGCATAGAAGGCCGCGCCCGCAACCAGAACGGCGGCGAGCCCGACGAGCGAGTGGAAAAAGGCCACGAGTTGCGGTAGTGCGGTCATGCTGATCTTCTGCGCAACCACGGTACCGATCCCGCCGCCAATAATGATGCCCAGAAAGATCATCCACGGCGAGGAGACGGAATAGATAAGCGTCGTGACGATGGCAATTCCCATGCCGACCATACCGAAGACGACGCCTTGACGCGCGCTTTCGGGATGCGAGAGGCCACGCAGCGCGAGAATGAACAGGATGCCGGAGATCAGATAGGCCAGTGTTGCCAGTGTATCCATGAGGAGACCCTTTTTCTTTTATATCTTTAAGATTTCTTTTTAAACATTTGCAGCATGCGCCGCGTCACAATGAATCCGCCAAAAATATTGATCGAGGCGAGGATAACCGCGAAAAAACCCATCCATTTCGATGTAGATAGCTCCACAGGGCCCGCCGCGATCACCGCACCCACAATGATGACCGAAGAAATGGCATTGGTAATGCCCATCAACGGGGAGTGCAGGGCCGGCGTTACGCGCCAGACGACGTAATACCCGACGAAGCAGGCGAGAATGAAAACTGTAAGACCGCTCATGAAATAATAATCCGCATGTATGTTGGCTGTATCGGAGACAAGGACAGAAAGTTCGCTGGCTATGCGCTGCGTTTCATCGGCGAGTTGCTGCGCACGGTTTGCCAGATCTTCGGCAGAATTGCCTGCTGTGGCTTCGGTGGTGACGGCGGTGGTGGTGTCAGACATCTGGTCTTCCTCCTTGGTTTCGTTTATGCCGCAGATTTTGCGGCAAAGTTCGGGTGAATGATCTGCCCGTCACGGGTCAGGGCAATGCCCTTGATGATTTCGTCTTCCCAGTTGATGTTCAGATCCTTGCTTTCCTTGTCGATGACTAGACCGAGCAGGTTTAAAAGATTTTTGGCGTAGAGAGCGGAAGCATCGGTCGCAAGGCGCGATGGCACGTTGCGATGGCCGACGATTTTTACGCCATTATGCTCGACGATTTCACCCGCTTTTGAAAGCTCGACATTGCCACCGCTTTCAACCGCAAGGTCGATGATGACCGATCCGGGTTTCATGGATTCGACCATCTTCGCGGTGACCAGCCTTGGCGCGGCGCGACCGGGGATCAGCGCTGTGGTAATCACGATGTCCTGCTTGGCAATCGTTTCCTCGATCAGGGCTGCCTGCTTGGCTTTGTATTCATCGGACATTTCTTTGGCGTATCCGCCGGATGTTTCGGCTTGTTTAAACTCCTCGTCCTGCACAGCGATGAAGGTCCCGCCCAGGGATTCAACTTGTTCCTTGGCGGCAGGGCGTACATCGGTCGCCGATACCACAGCGCCCAAGCGCTTGGCTGTTGCAATTGCCTGAAGTCCGGCAACGCCTGCGCCCATTACAAACACGCGGGCGGGGGCTACGGTGCCCGCCGCCGTCATCATCATCGGGAAGGCGCGGGTAAATTCCGCGGCAGCGTCGAGGACAGCCTTATATCCGGCAAGGTTGGATTGGGAGGAAAGGACATCCATCGCCTGTGCCCGTGTTATGCGCGGCACCAGTTCCATGGAGAATGTGGAGATGTTTTTGCCCGCCGCGGCGGAAATAACGTTGGCGTTCTGGTACGGTGCGAATTGCCCGATCAGCAATTTGCCGGCGGGCGTGGCCGCGACATCATCCGCCCCGGCCTGAACTTTCAGAATCACATCTGCGTCCTTGAGGGCTTCGGCAGAGGAGGGGGCGAGGGTGGCGCCCGCCGCCTCGTATGCACTATCGGTATAGGAGGCTGCCGTGCCCGCGCCGCGTTCAATCACCACCTTCGCGCCGAGCGCGATCAGTTTTTTCACGGTTTCCGGCGTCGCGGCCACGCGTTTTTCATGGTCGGCGGTTTCTCGGGCGATGGCAATTGTTACGGCCACGGGGACTACTCCTGCTCTTGAATTGGAAGATCAACCGCACCTTGCATCATCGGGGCGGGTTTGTGAAGGGTGCCGTCATAGGTTTTTTCATGACTATCAACAGCTTTGCGGCCGGATTTGCGAGGGTATTGGGCTTTTCGAAAGCTTACTGAAATGGTAGAATCACCCTAAGTGCATTTCGCGCGTCAGCTTATCCAGTTCTGGAAACTATATCTATGAAAAATAAAGGTCGGTTTCTTTATCTCCTGACCGGTATCCTCGCCATGACGATGCCGGCGGCGGAGTCGCGCGCCGAAACGATGCGCGAGGCGGTTGAAACCGCGTTGGCCAGCCATCCGGCGATCGATGTCGCCAAGGCGCGCCATCAGGGGACGATCGAAGACGAGAGCGAGAAATATTCTGACCTGTTTCCGGAAATACAGACAAACGCCACCGCTGGGCGTATTTTTGGCGATAACGCAACGAGCCGTGGCCTGACCGTTTCGCGTGGCGCTGCCTATTCCTGGTTATGGGAAGGATCGGCTTCGCTGTCCCAGCCGATCTTCAATGGATTTGAAACCCATAACCGGATTGATGCTGCACAAGCCCGGGAAAAGGCAGCGGAATTTACACTGGCCGATACGCGCCAGACCATCGCGCTACAGGCCGGCATGGCCTACCTGAATGTTCTGCGTGCCAAGGAAGCGCTGGAAAAAACGCAATCCTACAAGGGCAAGATCGCCGATTATCTTTCCCGCATTACCGTAATGGTCGATAGCGGCGCGGCGGACGAGGCCGAGGCCGCGCAGGCGCGGAATATCCAGGCGATGCTAGAAAATTCGGTTGCCGAAATGGAAGGGCAAGTCAAATCCGCGTTGGCCGATTATGTCGAAAGCACAGGTGCGGTTCCGAAATCCGAACTGCAAAAGGCGGGCGTCGACCAGTCGCTGATCATGAAAACATCGGACGAGGCGATTACCTATGCAGACCAATATCATCCGCTGATCCTGTCCGCCAAAAAAGAGATCGAAGCGGAAGAGGATGAGGTAAATGCTGAAAAGGGCACTTTGTACCCTGATTTGAATGGCGAGCTATCTTACTTAAAACGCGATCAGAAAGAAGAGATTGGCGGGGAGGCCGTCGATGCGCGCGCCGTCATGCGCATGAACTGGGGATTTTCCACGGGTGGTGCGCAACTGGCCCGCATCCGTAAATCCAAGGCCGAGCGATCCGAAGCTATCGCCCGCGCCGCGCAAACGCAACGTAGCGTCGAGCGCGATATCCGCCGTGCCTACGCCGAATACGAAACGGCGAGCAAGCAGGACAATCTTAATGAATCGCGTGTTAAAATTGCCCGTGAATTGTTTGAAACCTACGAGCGTCAGTTCGAAGCCTCTCGTGTGCGTCTTTTGCAATTGATGCAGGCGGAAAACCAGCTTTTCTCGGCAGAGTTGGAGCGGATCAATTCCCGTTATCGCGTGAAAATGGCCGAACTTACAACGCTTGCCAGTTCGGGGCGTTTGCTGTCCGCATTGAATGTGGATGAAGGGGCGCCGGTTGTTCAGAACGCCGTGCCAACAACGGCGATTGTGCGCACGCCTTCTGCGCCTGTGCAAGAAGGCGGGGTGTATCCCGCAAAGGATTATAAGGCTCAGCAGGCAACCGTACTGGAAGAAAAACTGGGCGCCGCACCCAAAGGTAAGTGATGAGCGAAGAGTCAAACAACACATCCGGTGTATCGGCACAGAAGATAGACCCGCTTCTGTCCTGTCTTGTGTATTTAACATCCTATTTCGGGCATGCGAAATCGGCGCAGGCTCTGACGGCGGGTCTTGCTTATGACGAACACAATATGGGGCCAAACCTGTTTTGCGAAGCGGCGGAAAAAACGGGATTAAAGGCCAAAATTGTTCATCGTGACAAAATCAAGAAAATCCTCGCGCCTGTTCTCCCTGCCGTTATCATCCTGCATGACAATCAGGCCTGCGTTCTTTTGAAATGCGATGAAGCGGCGCATAGCGCCACGATCTGGTCGCCCGAAACGGGGGCGGAGCGCACGGTCAAACTGACCGAGCTGAAAAAAGTTTATACTGGCTATGCCATCTTTGTGCATCCGCGTCCCGAGCTTTTGAACCCAGACGCGCCGCATGCCGATGATACGGACCGTCACTGGTTCTGGGGTCCGATGTGGGGATCGCGCGATATCTACAGGAATGTGCTGATCGCATCCGTCCTGATCAATTTGTTCGCGCTGACCAGTCCGATCTTCATGATGAATATCTATAACCGTGTGTTGCCCAACAACGCGGTGGAGACAGGATGGGTGCTCGCGATTGGCGCTATCACGGTCTTCACCTTCGATATCATCATGCGAACATTGCGTGGATACTTCGTCGATCTTGCAGGCCGTCGCGTCGATGTTATTGCCGCCCGCCGTATTTACGATCAACTGATCAACATGAAGCTGGCGGGTCGGCCGAAATCATCCGGTGCCTTTGCAAACATGCTGCGCGATTTTGACTCGGTGCGCGATTTTACGACGTCGGCCACTATTACATCTTTGGTTGATCTGCCGTTCGCGGTTTTGTTTCTGATCGTCATCTGGTGGCTTGGCGGTTCGATTGCGTTTGTCCTGGCGGGGTTGATTTTTCTTGTCGCGATTGCTGGCGTTGTCCTTCAGGTGCCGCTTAAAAACCTCGTCCGCAAATCATCGAAATCGGCGGAAGCAAAGCACGGCCTTCTTGTCGAAACCATTCATGGACTTGAAACCATTAAGGCGATCGGAGCGGATGGCCGCCTTCGTGCAAAATACGGAGCGCATGTTGCCGAGAACGCCACCTATGCTCAGGGCTCGAGGTTTATCTCTGGCCTTGGCGTCAATATCGCGAATTTCCTGCAACAGATCGCCTCCATCCTCGTCATCCTGATGGGAATGTATATGATCCCCGAAGGAACAATGAGCATTGGCGCGTTGATCGCCTGCGTCATGCTCGGCGGCCGCGCCATCGCGCCGATCGGCTCTGTGGCCAGCTTGATGAGCCGCTATCATTCCGCCCGTTCGGCGATGAAGACAATCGATAGTATCATGGCAAAGCCGGTGGAACGTCCTGCCCATGCAAAATTTCTGCACCGTCCGGACCTGAAAGGCAAAATCGTTTTCAAGGATGTTTCTTTTACCTATCCGGGAGCGCAGCGTAAATCTCTCGACAAGGTTTCCTTTATCATAGAGCCGGGCGAAAAGGTTGGCATCATCGGTCGCATCGGATCCGGCAAATCGACTATTGCCCGCCTGATGATGGGGCTTTACGACCCGACCGAAGGCACGATGTTGGTTGATGATACGGATTACCGCCAGATCGATCCCGCAGACCTGCGCCGTAACGTCGCCTATATCGCGCAGGATGTCGTTCTCTTTAATGGTACAGTAAGGGAAAACATCACGGCCAGCGTTCCGCATGCAATGGAAAATGACATTCTGGCCGTGGCCAAAGAGGCAGGCGTGCATGATTTTATATCCCGCCATCCAATGGGATATGATGCGCAGGTGGGCGAGGGCGGAGAAGGTTTGAGCGGTGGACAACGTCAATGTATTGCGCTTGCCCGTGCAATGCTTTTGAAGCCGAATGTGTTTGTCTGCGACGAGCCGACGAATGCGATGGATGTGCAGGCCGAACAGGCGTTCACGAACCACATTTCCCGTTATTCAAAGAACAAGACGTTGGTGCTTATCACCCACCGCCAACAATTGCTGCCTATCGTCGATCGGTTGATCCTTGTCGATCAGGGGCGCATTCTGGCCGACGGTCCGCGTGACAAGGTGATCGAAGCGATAGCCAAAGGCCTGGAGGTTCCGAAATGAGCAAGAACCACCACGAAGATAGTGAATTCATGGATGAATTACAGGCGGCCGCGCATTTGCGACCGTCCGTGACATCGCGGCTGATGCTGATCAGCATTACGGCGCTGGTGCTGATCCTGCTCGTTTGGGCGGGTGTTTCCAACATCGATGAAATGACACATGGTGAAGGGCAGGTTGTTCCGACATCGGAAATCCAAGTGGTGCAAAGCCTTGAA
>CBFGQF010000070.1:0-8842 GCA_965650865.1 uncultured Alphaproteobacteria bacterium
CTTCCTTGAATATCTCTACGACAACAATTTCACGCTGCTTGGCTACCGCGAATATAAATTCGTGGAAAAAGACGGCAAGCTGGTCAGCGAAACCATCAAAAAGAAAAGCCTCGGCCTTTTACGCGATGACGTCATGCCGGTCTATTTGAACGATGCGCGTGAGGGACTGTCACAGCCTCAACAAAAATTGCGCCGTGGCCAGGAGCCCCTGACAATTGCCAAGGTCAATCGCCGCTCCACGGTCCACCGCCGCGTGCCGATGGATGCCATCGCCATCAAAACTTTTTCAAAAGATGGGAAAGTCACGGGGGAAATGCTTTTTATCGGATTGTTTACATCCGTGACCTATTCCCGCAGCGTGGCCGACATTCCTTATTTGCGCGTCAAGGTTCAGAACGTTATCAACCGTACGCAATTCCTTCCCGGAAGCCACGACCGGCGCGCATTGCGCCATATTCTGGAGAAGTATCCACGCGATGAAATCCTGCAAATGCCGGAGGATCTTCTCTATAAGCATTCCAGCGAGATTTTGCGCCTGCAGGAACGCCCGCATATTGCGCTCTTCACCCGCCCCGACCCGTTCGGCCGCTACATCTCCTGTCTCGTTTATGTTCCGCGCGACCGCTATGAAACGCGACTGCGTCTGAAGCTTCAGCATATTCTGGAAGAAGAACTGGGCGGGCAATCAACCAGTTATCAGGTGACGCAGGACGATTCCCCTCTCGCGCGGGTTTCCTATCTGATCGACATCAATCACCTGAAATCCGTACCGCCTTATGACGAGCGCGCGATCGAACAAAAACTGGAAGATGCGGGACGTATCTGGAGCGAGCTTTTGCGGGATGCTTTGGAGATCACCAACAAGAACCAGAGCGAAACCGGCGCCATCGTTCAGAAATACGGGCAGGCTTTTCCTGTTGCCTATCATGAACGCTATGAGCCTCGCCAGGCCGTGCACGATATCCGCAAAATCGAAAGCGTCCTGAAATCAGGCAATATTGCGCTTGATCTCTACCGCCCGCATGATTGCGATGCAGGCCAGATCCGCCTGAAAATTTACAATCCAGGCAAACCGATGCCGCTGTCAGATGTTCTGCCCATGCTCGAAAAGATGGGGCTGAGCGTCATTTCAGAACTGCCGTTCGAAATCATCCCCGCCATCAAAAAACAATCCGTGTGGATTCACGATTTCCAACTGGAAATGACAATCGCCAAAGACAGGAGCGTGAATTTTCAGGATGTGAAAGCGGTCTTCGAGGAAGCGTTCGATAAAATCTGGAACCGCCAGATGGAAAATGACGGCCTCAACCGCCTGACGCTGACCGCCAAGATGGATTGGCGCGAAGTAACAATCCTGCGCACCTATGTTCGATACTTGCGTCAGGTCGGCCTGCATTACAGCCGCGAATTTATTGAAGGCACGCTCGGCGACAACCCGAAGATCAGCGCGACCATCGTCCGCCTGTTCAAAAGCCTGTTTGATCCTTCGCTGAATGGCCAGAACGAGGTATACGCCGCCGGCTGCGCCGTGGAAATCGACCATCTTTTGGAAGCCGTCGATTCCATCGATCAGGATAAGGTTCTTCGCTCCATCACCGCCGTGGTGAACGCAACCTTGCGCACCAATTTCTTCCAGACGCTCCCCGACGGATCGCCCAAGCCCTATATTTCCATCAAGCTCGATTCCAAAAAGATCGACGATCTGCCGGAGCCGCGTCCCTATCGCGAAATATGGGTTTATTCGCCGCGCGCGGAAGCCATCCACCTGCGTATGGACAAAATCTCCCGCGGCGGTATCCGCTGGTCCGACCGCCACGAAGATTTCCGCACCGAAGTTCTGGGCCTGATGAAGGCGCAACAGGTGAAAAACTCAGTCATCGTGCCGATGGGCGCGAAAGGCGGATTCGTTGTGAAACAGCCGCCGAAAGAGGGCGGACGCCCCGCCTATCTCGCCGAAGGGATAGAATGCTATAAAATCCTGATACGCGGCCTGCTCGATATCACCGACAACCAGAGCGGGGATAAAATCATCCCGCGCGAAAATGTCGTGCGCCGTGATGGTGATGACCCGTACCTCGTTGTGGCCGCCGATAAAGGGACGGCGACGTTCTCAGACATCGCCAACGCGCTTTCCATCGAATATGGCCACTGGCTGGGCGATGCGTTTGCCTCCGGCGGATCTGCCGGTTACGACCACAAAAAGATGGGTATTACCGCCCGCGGCGCATGGGAATCGGTCAAACGCCATTTCCGCGAACTGAACCACGATACGCAAACGCAGGACTTCGATGTCATCGGCGTTGGCGACATGGGCGGGGACGTGTTCGGCAACGGCATGCTGCTGTCGCAGCATATCCGCTTGATCGGCGCGTTTAACCACCTTCATATTTTCTGTGATCCAGACCCGGATACCAAAGCAACCTATAAGGAACGCCAGCGTCTTTTCACCGAAGTCAAAGGATGGGACGAATACAACCAGAAACTCCTTTCCAAGGGCGGACGCATCTTCTCCCGTACGGAAAAAAACCTGCAACTCACCCCGGAAATCCAGAAACGCTTCGATATTGATCGTGAACGCGTATCGCCGAACGAACTGATTCAGGCCATGCTTCGTGCCCGTGTCGATCTTCTCTTCGTCGGCGGGATCGGCACCTATATCAAGGCCAAGGATGAAAGCCACGCGGACGTTGGCGATAAATCCAACGACGCGCTGCGCGTCAATGCGGGCGAGCTTCGCGCCAAGGTGATGGGTGAAGGCGCAAACCTCGCCATCACACAAAAAGGCCGGATCGAAGCGGCGCAACATGGCGTTCGCCTGAATGCCGACTTCATCGACAATTCGGGCGGGGTGGATTCGTCCGACCATGAAGTCAACATCAAGATTCTGATGAACGACATCATGCGCAACAAGGCCAACAACATGGACGAGAAGAAGCGTAACAAGCTGCTTGCCTCCATGACCGATGAAGTCGCCAATCTGGTTTTGCGCAACAACTATCAGCAATCACAGGCGATCAGCCTGATGGAAATACAGTCGGCGGATACCCTGTCCGAGCAAGCGGCCCTGATATCAGAGCTGGAACGCAAAGTGGCCCTCAACCGCTCGCTGGAAAATCTGCCGGGCGAGGAGGAAATAGAGAACCGCCTGCGCGCCGGTAAGGGGCTGACACGGCCAGAGCTTGCCACGTTGCAGGCCCACGCCAAGATTGCCTTTACGTGGGATCTGCTGAAAAGCGATATTCCGGACAGCAAGGCGATGGAAGGCCGCCTGCATAAATATTTCCCGGTCAAGCTCGCGCAGAACTATTCCAAGGAAATCATGCGTCACCGCCTGCGCCGCGAAATCGTTTGTACCACGCTCGCAACCAGCATGATCAACCGGATGGGACCGACCTTCATCCGCGAATGTCTCGCCAAAACCAGCGCGACTCCGGAAGATGTGGCCAAAGCCTTTATCATCATCCGCGAATCATTTGGACTGCGTGAACTATGGATCGATATCGAATCGCTTGATAACAAAGTGCCGGCCATGGTGCAGCTCAAGGCCTTCCGCGACATTGCGCACATGACTGAACGCGCCGTGATCTGGTTCCTGACACGCATGGGCGGTAACATCAATATCAACCGCGATATCGCCACATTCGAAAGCGGGATCGAAATACTGCGCAAGCATATTGATTCCGTTGTCACCCCCACCCTGCTCGCCGGGATTCAGCAAAAGACCCGTGCAGGCGTGAGCGACGGCCTGCCCGAAACGCTCGCGCACGACATCGCGATCATGCCGCTGCTCGCCTCCGCCTGCGACATGGTGCGGATTGCCAAGGCCGAGAAAGCCGATCTGCCGACCATCGCCAAGATTTACTTCGAAGTGGGCGAGCGTTTCCATCTCGACTGGATGCGCCAGCAGGCAAAGTACCTTCCGGCGAACGACCGCTGGGCGATTGAAGCGCGCGATGGCGTGACCGACAACCTCTTCAATGCGCAGGCGGGCCTGACGGTCAAAATCCTCACCGACATGGCGGCGGGCACGGGCAAGAAAAAATCCGCGCCCACAGCAGGGATTGTTGAAGACTGGCTGAATACCCACGGCGCGCATGCGGCGACACTGGAACCTCTCTTTGCCGATCTGCACAAGGCGCCGACCATCGAATTGCCGATGCTGATTATCGCAGAGCAAAAGGTCCGTTCGCTCTACGGTGGATAAATATTAGTTATTCTTAAACCACAGGGTTGCCATAAGGTATATTTTTGATATGCTTTTTTGGCTTACCTATCATGTGTTTAAGGAGGGGCTATGTTTTCTTTGGTATCTGATGAGTCTACCCAAAATTTGGGGATCGATGTTCATCGCCTCAGCGCCTATGAAATGCAAACGGTATTCCTAAGCGCCCGCGCCGTTTTTGACAGCACCAAAAAAGATTTCAACGCGGCCGTTACGCCCAATTACGATTCCCTTGCAGATTTGAAGATAGGTGAAGACAAGACGGGCGTCCCGAACGGCGGACGATGGAAGAAAATCTATCTGGGCGATTTTTCCGCCCTCGAAACCATCTATGATAACATCATGAATCTGGAAACCTGGTTCAAAACAGTCCTCAGCCATTATGGAGCCGAATACCGCCTTCTTATCGAAGAGGGCAACAGCTATCACCTGATCCCCGATGACAAAGCCCCCGCCACCCGGTACGGCGATGTCATCAAACAGGCCCGCGCCCTTCAGGCCTTCGACCTTGTCCGCCGTGAACAGCCTGTTGATTACGACACCGTGGTCGGGCGCATCATGCCCATGTTCGTGCGGTCCATCGGCGTTGAGGGCTATAACCTTGAGCATGACATGTCTGAAGACGGATTCGGCAAAGTGCGTTTCTTGTTCAACGAAATTGCAACATTCACCTTCTATAAGCCGTTGGGTAATATTGCGATGCCTTACATGCAGCGTCATAACTACAAAGGAAACGATCATTACTTCCTGACTTTTGAAGGCGAACTGAACGGACAAAACTTCAAATACGCGGTTATCGACTGGCTGATCGGCGCTATGCGCGAACGGCAGGACATTCCCTATGACAGCGCCGAAACCTATCTGGACAGATTCGAGAGCGAGTTGAGCGATGTCTGGATGGGGCAGGATATGCGCCATATTCCAGCCAGTGCGTTGCAGCCAGCCAGCGGGCCAAGCCGGATCATTACATTGGCCCAAACCATGCCGGACGTTCTTCCGGAGAATGTTCTGGCCTTCAAACCACGATAATTTTCACGCGGCCAGAAAAGCCAGAAAAAATAAAAGGCCGCAAACCATGTTTGATTTGAACGTGGCGAGCGAAGCGGACTGGCTATTCATATCCCATGTCATGATTTGCAGCGCCATGTGGAACCCCGGAAAAAGCAGGAGGCCGAGGCAGACCGTCCCGGCGTCCGCGGCCAGGGCCGCAAGGGCGATCAGCGACCAGCTCGCCGCATAAAAAATCCCGACCCAGCGTTTGGAGCGTTCGCCGAACAAGAGGGCGGTCGATTTAATGCCTATGACTTCGTCATCCTGTTTGTCCTGATGCGCATAAATGGTGTCATAGCCAAGCGTCCAGAAAAACGCGCCCGCATATAACAATAAAACCGGCCAGTCGAGCGCGCCTGTCACCGCGCCCCATCCCATCAGCGCGCCGAAATTGAACGTGATGCCCAAAAATGCCTGCGGCCACCATGTGATGCGCTTCATATAGGGATAGGCGACGACAAAGCCGAGCGAGAGGATGCCAAGCCAGATGGTAATCGCCGATGTCTGGACCAGGATAATCAGCCCGATGAACAAGAGGAAGAATAACAGAACGGCCGCCTGCCAGACCTGCACCTCTCCGGAGGCCAGAGGCCGCGCCCTCGTCCGTTCCACTTGCGCATCCAGATCACGGTCCCATAGGTCGTTGATGATGCATCCTGCGCCGCGCATCACAATCGCGCCGACGAAAAACAGCGCGAGCATATAAAAGCCCCAGCCGGACATATCGTTCAGGCCGCCGCTGGCCAGCGCAATCGCCCACCACCCGGGAAGAAGGAGGAGCCACCAGCCGATCGGCCGGTCGAGCCGCATCAGCAATGCATAAGGGCGCCATGACAGCGGCAATCGGGAAAGGACATCGAAGCGAATATCGGTAAAACCCATAACAGCCATTAGACTCCAAGACAGCCAGAACGCCAAGGGGGAATTATATAAATCCTCTTTGCATCCATGCCGACTTCGCGTTTAATCATCGCATGGATGACTTTTACAAAACTCCCCGGCTGTTTACGGAATCAGATTTGAGCGCAGGTATGGAACTTGTCGTTTCGGAATCTGCCCACCACTATCTGAAAAATGTGATGCGTTTGGACATTGGCGCGCAGATTCGTTTTTTCAACGGCAAGAACGGCGAATTTCTTGGTATTATTAAAGACAGCGATAAAAAACGCACCGTTTTGGATATAACAAAACAAATCAAAACGCAGAGGACTCTATCCCGTAAAATCCATCTGCTCTTCGCGCCTATCAAAAAAGAACGGATGGAATGGCTGATTGAAAAGGCGGTCGAGCTCGGCGCGACCGACCTGCATCCCGTTCTGACACAAAACGCCGACATCCGTAAATTGAATGACGAAAAAATCCGGGCGCAAATAATCGAGGCGGCGGAACAATGCGAGCGGATGGATCTTCCCGCCCTTCACCCTGTGACCGATATGTGGAAGTCTTTAGCTTCATTAAAGTCTATGCCTGTCCTTGCGGCGGTGGAGCGGGTTGATGCGCAGCCGATCCGTTCGGCCATACCCGCCGGTGATGTCGCCATATTGATCGGCCCCGCCGGCGGATTTACGGCGGAAGAAAAGGAACGTCTGGGTAAAACAGCCGGAATTGTGCCAGTTTCGCTGGGCGAGAACATCCTGCGCGCCGAAACAGCGGCGATTGCCGCCCTTTCTTGCCTTTTGTCATCCTGAGCGAAGCGAAGGATCCCGTGAAATCCTTGCAGTTGTCCGCTCCTTCAGGAGGACAGCGGGAACATCTGCAGGGCCAGAAAGTGCCAGATCAGCAGGATGGAGCTGACGGCAATCACCAGAAATGTCAGAATCATGCCCGTAACGCGCAGACGGAATGTATCCCTGTACAACGCAATCGCGTGGAACAGCCGGCCCAAAACCAGTGAAATGCCCAGCGCGTGGATCAAAATGGGCGAGTATTGAACATAATCCGCCATAAACAGGAGCAACAGCGCGAACGGAACATATTCCGCAAAATTCCCATGCGCCCTGATCCTGCGGATCATGTCCGGATTGCCACCATCCCCGAGAGAGACTTTGTATCCATAACGCCCCCGCACGACCAGCGCCGAAAGCACAACGTAAAACAAACCCAGTATTCCCGCATAGAAGATGGTGACCATGATAATCCCTTTGTTAAAAACCATGCGGAAATGGGCCGTATGGTGTTGTTTTTTCGCTTTTCTCGCCCGTTTTTTCGCTGTAAGAAAAGGGCTGGATCGGGCAGTATGTCAGAGACTGAATTACGCCTTTCAAAACCCTAGCAAAATAAAAGCATTCTTTGAAAATGAAAAACACACTTCTTCGTCTTATGGCCGCCGTGACACTCTGGCTTGCCGCCATTCCCGCCGCCTATGCCTTTGAGCCAAAACCGGCAGAATTCGGCCTCCAGCCGCCCGCGTCCCCGAACATGGTCCGCCTGCAAAATTTCCATGACGATATCCTGCTCTGGATCATCTCCGCGATCGTTTTGTTCGTGGCTGTCCTGCTTATCTGGGTCATGATCCGCTATAACGCGAAGGCAAACCCTGTGCCGAGCAAAACCACGCACCACGTGCTTTTGGAGGTTGTCTGGACCATCGTTCCGGTCATTATCCTGCTGGGGATCGCTATTCCATCTTACAAACTGCTGTTTTACCTCGACCGCACCGCAGAGCCGGACATGACATTGAAGGTTACAGGTTATCAGTGGGGATGGACCTACACCTATCCGGATTATGAAGACCTTGAATTCAACGCCGATATCATCCGCGCGCCAAAACAGGCCGATGGAAGCTATGCCACGCCCGAACAGGACATGATCGAGATCAACAAATATATTCCGGATGGCAAGGGCCGCCGCCTTCTTGAAACCTACAACCCCGTCGTCCTGCCAGTTGGCAAGAACATCCAGATTCTAACGACCGCAACGGATGTTATTCACGCATGGACCATTCCGGCGTTTGGCGCCAAGAAAGACGCGGTTCCGGGACGGACCAATGAAACATGGTTCAACATCAGCGAGACCGGCATTTATTACGGCCAGTGTTCCGAGATATGCGGTATCGACCATGCCGCCATGCCTATTTCGGTCTATGCCGTAACGAACGAGGAATTTGAATCATGGATCGCCTGTATGAAGGGCGATGGAGCGGGCGCCGATTTCCCGGCACGCACCTGTGTCCAGACACTCGGTTTCGACAAATACCGTTCCCTACAAAACGCAGCCACAACAGCCGCGGCATCTACCACTACTGACTCAGGAGCATCCGAATAATGAACGCCCACACAACACACGCTGATCACGATACGCACGACCACGCGCACGATCACAAACCCGGATTCTTTGTCCGCTGGTTCTGTTCGACGAACCACAAGGATATCGGAACGCTCTACATCATCTTCTCGATCCTTGCGGCCCTTGTCGGCGGCTGGTTCTCTATGATGATGCGTCATGAACTGGGCGATCCCGGCATGCAGCTTGCCGAAAACGGCCACCAGTGGAATGTCTGGGTGACTGCCCACGGCCTGATCATGGTGTTCTTCGTCGTTATGCCGGGCCTGATCGGCGGTTTCGGGAACT
>CBFGQF010000071.1:0-8839 GCA_965650865.1 uncultured Alphaproteobacteria bacterium
GCTTAGTCCAATATCTTATTCTTCCTAACTTTTATAATTGATCTGATGCCATAGGCGGGCAGCAAAAATCAAAAAAACGGCACTGTTGAGTATTATAAAGCACAATATTTCAATGGTTGAAAGATGTACGTAACTTAGCACATGCGTACTAAAATCAACTAGTTTGTCTGAAATTAAAAAAATCGCCGCAATAAATGCCAAAACTATGGAAACATCAATACAAAATCTCAATTTTGATACTTTGAATGATGATGCTTCTATTACTCTAGTTTGCGCCTTATTGCGAAGTATGAAATGACGTAAAATTATTGGAACAAGGATGAAAATAACGCCCGCCAGTATTCCTGGCCCCAAATCAAGCAATAAGGTCAGGAAAACATTTATTACAAGCGTTAGGACAATTAAAAACTTTAAAATTAAGTTCAATTATTCCTCTTCATCATATCCGGCGAATTCATCTTCGCCATCATTGCCGGTATCGGCCTCTTCATCTTTCACGCCTGATAAAACCTCAGCCGCCGATTTATCCGCATCGTCGAACAAGTCGCGGTTGTCCGGAACCGTATCTATGGCCGGACGGCGATCCAGCAGGCCGGCGGCCTTCAAATCTTCGAGCCCCGGCAGCTCCATAATAGAGCCCAAACCGAACTGGTCAAGGAAACCGTTGGTGGTAAGCCATGTCAACGGGCGGCCCGGCGTTTCGCGCCGCTTGCCCGGCTTGATCCAGCCCATTTCAAGAAGCTGGTCGATCGTGCCCTTGTGCGTGGCCACCCCGCGAATGTTCTCGATTTCTGCGCGTGTGATTGGCTGATGATAGGCAATCACCGCCATCGTCTCCAAAGCGGCCTTCGAGAGTTTCCGTTCCACATCCTTTTCAATAGTCAGCGCATCGGCAACGGCAGCCGATGTGCGGAACGCATAGGCGCCGTTGATTTCGACAAGTTCGATCCCGCGCTCGTTATAATTCGCCTGCAATTCCGGCAGCAATACGGCAAGGTCCGAGCCTTCTGGCATGCGTTCCAAAATTGCCTGCGGCGTCAGCGGATTTGGCGCAGCGAAAAGCAGCGCTTCGAGGATTTTCAGTTGTTGATCAGTTTGCTGTTGTGCTTCCATCATCATCTTCTTTCGTATCAGTCGTTTCCACAACTTCGTCAAATACTGGCGGGCGGTTGGCAGAGCGGATATAAACAGGGCGGAACAAACCATCCTGTCGGATTTCGACCTTGCCCTGTTTCGCCAGTT
Source organism: uncultured Alphaproteobacteria bacterium (assembly GCA_965650865.1). Taxonomy (GTDB): domain Bacteria; phylum Pseudomonadota; class Alphaproteobacteria; order Micavibrionales; family Micavibrionaceae; genus Micavibrio_A. Next base: position 1,243 of record CBFGQF010000071.1, read on the forward strand.
CCAGCCCTGCCGTAAAGGTGGAGGCCATGGAGGAACGGCGCAGCAGCGGGTCCTGAATATTGTCCGGCATAAAGCTTTGCAGCGTCGTCCACACCGTATGCGGGCCAGATTTCGGCAAATTGCCGAGCATCTTCCTCATCCGGTCAATCGCCTCCTCCATCGTCATGACATTGAAGGTCGGGAGTTCATAAGAACTAAACTCAGCGCGGCGTTTGATATCGCCATAGGCCTTTAAAAGATCATAGAGCGTTACCTGATAGGTCGCGTTATAATGGACGCGTAGGCCTTCCGGCATACCGCGACCAAAGATATTGATGCCCAGCTGTGGACGGTTCATCAGCGTTTCAGCAGCCTTACGCATCGACTCCAGACGGCGAAGCTGGAATTGCAAGGCTTCCGCCATAGCCTCCCCGCTCGGCCCTTCTTCATTGTCTTTTTCGCGCGGCAGAAGGAGACGGGATTTCAGATAAGCAAGCCAGGCCGCCATGACCAGATATTCGGCGGCGAGGTCGAGGCGCAAATCTTTCGCGCGTTCTATAAAGTCGAGATATTGACGCGCCAGTTGCAGGATGGAAATTTCGCGAAGATCCACCTTCTGATTGCGCGCCATTTCGAGAAGAACGTCAATCGGCCCTTCGAATCCATCCAAGTTCAGAAGAAGCGAATCCGCCTCATGCACGCCTTCGTCCAGCAGTTCCGCAGACACATCTTCAACATATTCTTCTTCCATGGCGGTCATATAACGCTTGGCCCTTCATGCTGCTGCCTGATCTCTTCAGCGCGGCGATAAAAATGCGAGGCACGCGAGAGGCCCATACCGCCACCAATGATCAGCACGAGCAAAGGAACAGCCAAGCGCTCCTGCTCCATCTTTGCTTCCACATAATCATGACAGGCCATATTTTCAGGTGCGCAAAGCGCATCAATATCGACCTTATGGCTATCGCCTGCGACGTAGGCCAAACCCGCAAGACCCGCAAACATAAACGCACCTACCAGCGCCAAGTTGCTTTGCGACCGGTTCCAGTGATAGGAAAGCGGCAAAGCTTTATCATCGTTTTGCGATCTTGCTTCGTTCATATCGTTTAATACTTATTTCACGCAAGGGTATGGAAACACTTGCTATTTCGGTCAAATCCTCAAGCTTACCGGCGCAATATAGCGCGATATCCATGCCCGCTTCCAGCGTTTTAACCACTCTATCCGCAGGCGATCCGTATCTTTTAAGTGCGTCCATACATAGGTCATCAGAGAGCAAAAGCCCAGAAAAACCTATATTTTCACGAATAATATCGATGATCTTCGGGGATACGGAGGCCGGATCCACCGGATCGATCGCTTCATAGACGATATGCGACACCATGCCCCAGACATGATTTGCGTTATCTTTATCAAGTACATAGCGGAAAGGGGCAAAATCGACGTCTTCCAGTTCCTTCAAGCTTGCCCGTACAACAGGTAGATCATAGTGGGAATCAAGCGCGGAACGCCCCTGACCCGGAATATGTTTGATAACTGGTGTTATGCCGTTGGCGATGCAGCGTTCGATTACCACAGCCCCCATATCTCCCACCAGAACAGGATCAGATGAAAAGGCGCGATTACCAATCGCCTGATGCGTGTCTTCAAAGAGTACGTCGAGCACGGGCACACAATCGACATCGATCCCGACTTCGTTCAAGTCATTGCAGATACCGTCGATGGTTTTAATAAGAAGATCATAATCGTTTGCATCACCGATATCCTTCATCGCGGGGTAATCGTTCCAAACGGGCGGGCGCATGCGGCGAACGCGTCCGCCTTCCTGATCGATCAGGATGGGGCAATCCCAGCCGACGCTGTCACGCAGATCGGCACAGAGCTTTGTCATCTGCTCCTTGTTTTCGACATTGCGGCCGAAGAGGATGAACCCGAACGGCTTCATGGAAGCGAATAATGCAGCTTCATCTTCGGTCAGAACTGTGCCAGAGCACGAAACAATAACGGCTTTTGTATCTTTGATCATGATCCCTTTATACACGAACCCCCGCACACGGGCGGGGGTTTGCAAAATTTATGCACGAGGTTTTTTATTTCGTCACGAGGCAAGCGCCCGGTGTTTGGGCCTTGATCTTGGCGCAGAGGCTGTCCGCTGATTCTTTGCTCATCGGGCCGGCCTGTATGCGATAGAAAACGCCCTTGGCCCCAAGATTTGCTTCCTGTGTGCGGTATTTCAAGCCCCCAAGCTGCGCGGAATATTTCGCCTGAATTTTCTTCCACTCACTGTCCGCACCGGATTCAGAGCGGACCGACCCGACCTGAATATAGTATCCGCCCGGTGTTACAGCCTTGGCTGCTGTGCCTGCAGCACCGGCAGCAGGTTCGGTCTTGGCCACTTTTTCAGCCGTTTTATCCTCAGCCGGTTTTGCCGGAGCAGGCTTAACGGCAGCAGGAGACGTTGTCGTTGCGGCGGCCACTTGCTTTGGCGGCTCTACTTCCTCAACCACTTGTGGCATCTCGGATGTGCCGATTGCTTCCTTGACCAGCGCATCGTTTGACGGTGGCACAGCCTCTGCCGTCAGGTCAATCGGCGCCTCTTCGGCGCTAACCGCAGATGTCGTACCTTCGGTGTTCAAACCCGCGAACAACTGACTGCGCGGCACGGGGGGTTCGGCAGATTCATCTGCCAGAATATTTTCAACCGTCCCTTCGGCCTGCCCACCCGAAGAAAAGACCGTGGAATCACGATAGGGAATTTCCATCCCGCCCGGATTGTCCGGCGTGGTCTTATAATCACCCGCATCGGCGCGAACGATTGGCACGCTAGCGCCATTCGCGCCGTCCTCATCCGGGTAGCTTCCCCAGACAATCAGGCCGAGCAAAATCACGGCAGCGGAAACACAGGCGATGGCAAACTCACGCTTGCGTTCACCCACAATGGTCAGGATCTGGTCGAATACGCCATCCCCTTCCGGTTCATCGAAATCATCAAATTTTCTAGCCATGAATCGGATGCTATGAAAAAAAACGCGGAATCTCAAGTGACTTTCAAAGGGGATTGCACCCTATTCACCGCTAATATTGGTTAATTTCATTGACGATAGGACCGGGGAAATTAACCTTTTTAAAATTGCCCGCATTTATAATAAAAAGACTTGCTTTAATTTACATATTATAATAATCTCAGGACTTCAAAACCAACACGGCTTATTTATTAGGAGATACCACAATGTCGAAAGACACAAGCAACGTTCCGGATATCGCAAGAGATTATGAAGGTGTTAGCGCTTACGCCCATCTAATCCCGGCGCAAAAACTTACACCAGAGCAACAAGCCAATAGAGATGATCTGGCCGCTCGCGCCCGTGAATTTTATGGGGAAAACGATATGCAGCTCGGCAATGCTTACGGCCCAGCGGCGAAGGTCACGGAAACCTCGGCAGAACCATACTATACTCTCGAAAATGATTATCTCGGCATAACGCCAGAAGGCGGCGGAGCGACATGCGATAAGGCAACAGCCTTAATACAGCGCAACCTACCCGTGCACCAAATGCGCGGTTTTGATTAAAAATATGACCATTATTTAAAAAGGCCGGTTATTCCGGCCTTTTCTTTTGCACCGCAGCCGAAGGATTGTTTGCTTTCCGGCGGCAAATCACTGTATGGTCCGGCTTTCAGTAACCCACTTATCAAGGGAGATACCAGGTGTTGAAAAACCCAAGCAACGTTCCTAACCTAGACGAAGACTTCCCCCTCGCAGCAGAACCAGCCCCCGTAACAAAAGCACCCGCACCGGATGTATTCTTTGTGGCCTATCCAAACGGGATTGCCGGTGATGATGACGAACCCAAGGATACAGGACCATTTGTATCCACGCCCAAAAGCCGTGCCGCCGCAGAATTGGCAATGCATCAAGGCTATGGACCAGAGGGTCGCTACGGACCGAGTTACGATTAAGTTTCAAACAAAAGGCCGGAAAGAAATTTCCGGCCTTTTTTAATGATTACTTATCCCAATACAGATCAAACAGGCGTTCATGTTCGCGGATAGCGTAACGGTCCGTCATACCCGCGATGTAATCACACACAATACGCGCGCGCTCCGTATCACCGAGCATCCCGCCCGCCTCTTCCACCCTTTTCTGCCAGTGATCGGGCAGAAGGGTATAGCGATCCTGAAACGCGCAGAATAAATCCGTCAAAATCTTTTCAGCCTTCAAACGCACGCGCATGACGCTGTAATGGCGATACATGCGATGATGTAGGAAAGCACGCAGTTCTTCCACCTTTTCGAGCATGGATGGCGAGAACGCCACCATGGCGCGGCCCGCGAGGCGGATATCATCGGGCGATGTCGGAGCCAGTTCACGAAGGCGTTTTTGCGCCTCGGTGAGCACATCGGTCACCATCGCGCCGATCATTTCGCGGATCATTTCCTGCACGAGATGGTGTTCACTGATATCCGGATAGGATTTGCGCACGCCGGTGATCACTTCACGCAGCAGGGCAATGCCTTCAAGGTCTGTCAGCGTAAACATGCCCGCGCGAAGGCCATCTTCCACATCGTGATTGTTATAGGCGATGTCATCGGCAATTGCCGCGCACTGCGCCTCAACGCTCGCATAGGTCGATAGCTGTAAATCCGTTTGCTTTTGCACTTCCGAAAGCGTGATCGGCAGTTTGTTATACTGCACCGGTCCGTTGTGTTTGACGACGCCTTCCAGCGTTTCCCATGTCAGGTTGAGGCCCGGCCATTTCGGATATTTACGCTCCAACCGCGTCAGTACGCGGAGCGACTGATCATTGTGCTCGAACCCGCCGAACGGCTCCATGCATTTTTCCAGCGCCTCCTCCCCCGTATGGGCGAAAGGTGTGTGGCCGAGATCATGAGAAAGCGCAATGCCTTCCGCAAGATCCTCATTTACCAGCAATGCCCGCGCCAGCGTGCGGGCGATTTGCGATACCTCGAGCGTGTGCGACAGGCGTGTGCGGTAATGATCTCCCTCGTGATACACAAACACCTGTGTTTTATCCTTCAAACGGCGAAAGGCCGAGGTGTGGATAATCCGATCGCGGTCACGCTGAAAACATGTTCTGGTCGTGCTTTCATCTTCGGGATAGATGCGCCCCTTGGACAGGTCAGGACGACAGGCATAAGCCGCAAGCGGCAGCGCACAGTAATTATACGCAATGGGAGAGCTTTGATTCATAAGGGTAATCTACCCCCGAACGGCACCGCAGCACAAAAGGTTTTTTATAACTCCAGATTGATCATTGACGAAAGGAAGTTGCCTGATTTAGCCTTTTCTTATCAAAGGGGGATTTTGATATGCAAGAACCTGACTATTCCTTGGCAACCGAAGTACATTCTAAAGACGAGGCGTTTCAGCGCGTCATCGGCGGGGACCCTGCGGAACGGGTGCAGGCGACCGAAGAATTTACGGAGCACGCATCAAAAGTGGTCAATCTGGCGTCCCGCGACACTTATTCCTACATGTTCAATGTACAATCACTGCGCCAGCAACTGACCGATATCCTGAATATCGCCGGACGGGACAATGCCATCCGCAATATCATCGCCCCGATGGCGGAAAAATTTCATATCGCGGGCTTTTAAAACGGCCTTGAATATTGGGGGCAATATCGCCACATTACTGGCATGAGCTCTATCACCCTGACCGACTCCCTCGTGAAACGTATCCGCGTCCTGCAAGAGCAGGACGGCAAGCCGGATATGAAACTCCGTATTCTGGTCGATGGCGGCGGATGTCAGGGCTTTGAATATAAATTTTCCCTGACCGATGAAATCACAGCAGACGACGAAGTCTTTGAAAAAGACGGGGTCGGTGTTGTTATCGACGATATCTCCCTGCCCTATATGGCGGGCGCGGTGATCGATTATGTCGATGATCTGGTCGGCGCCCATTTCGCCGTGCAAAATCCCAATGCGGTGTCCACCTGCGGCTGCGGCACATCCTTCATGGTGAAGGATTAGGGGCTTTGCGGAGCATTTCCCCCGTGGCATAGTACCCCTATGAAAATCGCCACATGGAACGTGAATTCAATCAAGGCCCGAACAGAGCACGTCAAACGCTGGCTTGCGGCCAACCAGCCAGATATCCTTATGATCCAGGAATTGAAGGGGCTCGACTTCCCGCATGATGCGTTCGAGGGATACGAAATCCATGCGGTCGGGCAAAAGGCCTATAACGGCATTGCCACATTTTCTAAAACGCCCTTCAATATCATCACCAATCGCCTTGACGGGGAGGACTCGGACGAACAGGCACGTTATCTTGAAATTGAAAGTGCGGGTATCCGCATCATTAATATCTATCTGCCGAACGGCAACCCGTGGCCAGGCGAAAAGTTCGATTACAAATTGCGCTGGATGGATAGACTTTACAACCGCCTCGCACAATTGCGGGCAGAGGACATTCCCTTCGTTATAGGGGGCGATTTCAACGCCATCCCCGAAGCACGCGATTGCTGGGACCCGAAGCTGTGGGAGAATGATGCCCTCTACCGCCTTGAAACACGTCAGAAATTTCGCGCCCTTTTAAATCTCGGTTTAACCGATGCGTTCAGGGCACTGAATAGCCAGGATCATCAATACACATTCTGGGATTATCAGGGAGGATGCTGGCCCGCCGACAAGGGCATCCGCATCGATCATTTCCTGCTCTCCCCCACTATCGCAGACCGCCTGAAATCCTGCACCATCGACAAAGGCCCACGTGGCGAGGAAAGCCCTTCCGACCACACGCCCGTGGTTCTGGAGCTACGATGAAGAATGCGTTTCTAATCGCCGCCATATGCTGCCTTTCGGCCTGCGCGCCGCATTTATACAGCTCCTTACCCTCGTATATGGCGTCAAAAAACCTGATCGAACCGACGGCAGAGCTGTTTCCACATTGCCAGAATTATGGCTGTGCGCTCGTCAAGAACGTCAAACTGAACAAGCAGGAATGGAAAAAAATCACCAAGGCCTATGGTAAACAAGCAAAATCCGCCAAAGAAGAACGCGCCAAAATTGCAAAGACTATCCCCATGTTCGAACACACCGTCGGGAAAATAACAGAGACCCATCACGACAAAGCGGGCACGTTTGTTCAGACTGGTCACGGGCAAATCGATTGCGTGGATGAAAGCACGAACACAACCGTTTATATGATTCTGCTCGCGCAAAAGGGCCTGATCAAGTTCCATACGGTCGAACAGCCGCAGGTGCGATACCCCCTTGTTTCGGGCCGGGGGTGGATGCACCAGACCGCCGTGGTGCGGGAAACCGAAACAGGCGCGGAATATGCCGTCGATTCATGGTTCGGGGACAATGGACAGCCTATCCATATCGTGCCCATTACGGACTGGATGAACGGCTGGACTCCTGAATAAGGCCAAATTTGCCATGGCCAAACCATGCAAAACCGCCTAGAATCGCCTTAGACAAATTCCTGATTCTTCTAATGGAAATCCTGCCATGATGAAAAAATCCCTGACCGCCGTTGCGATTGCCGCCTTGATGGCCGGAGCCGCGTTTGGTATTGCCTCCTGCGCCTCCATATCCGGTGAAACACGCGAAGTGACCGCCGAACGTATCGCCCGCCCGGCCTTTA
>CBFGQF010000072.1:0-8772 GCA_965650865.1 uncultured Alphaproteobacteria bacterium
CGAACGGCCTTTTCAAACCCCTTCTGCAGTTCAACATCAGAATTTATCATATGCTCAATGACTGCAATTTTTGCCTTGGGTGATGCCTTTGTCATGCCCCATCCCTCTCTTTCAAAAAAAAACCATCTTTGAACAACATAGTATCACAAACTTAAAATTATGTAAAAATTTGACTATTTTGTCCAGAACCCAAAGATTTCCGTGGTTTCTTTGAGGATCGGCGCAGCAATCGCATTCGCCTTGTCCGCGCTATCCGCCAAAATACGGTCGATTTCGGTCACATCGCCCATCAACTCCCGCATGTGGGTCGTGATCGGGCCGAGCTTATCGACGCAAAGGTCCGACAAAGCGCCCTTGAACGCCGAGAATTGCTGCCCGCCGAACTGGTCCATAACGGCTTGTGTCGATGTTTCCGCCAGCGCTGCATAGATCGTGATCAGGTTTTTGGCTTCCGGGCGCCCTTCCCATTCCGCCGGACTCGCCGGAACATGGCCCGCATCCGTTGTCGCCTTTTTGATCTTCTTGGCAATCGTGTCGGCATCGTCGGTCAGGTTGATACGGCTCATATCGCTTTCGGCGGATTTGGACATTTTCTGCGTCCCGTCACGAAGGGACATAACGCGCGTCGCCTCCCCCATGATCATCGGTTCAGGGATCGGGAAGAAATCACGTTTCGCAATATGCTGGTTGAACGAAATCGCAATATCGCGGGTCAATTCCACATGCTGTTTCTGGTCGTCACCCACAGGAACATGGGTTGCGTGATAGAGCAGAATATCGGCCGCCATCAGGACCGGATAGGTGTAGAGCCCTGCGGACGCCTTTTCCTTATCCTTGCCTGCCTTGTCCTTGAACTGCGTCATGCGGTTGAGCCATCCCAGCGGGGTCATACAGCCGAGCATCCAGCCAAGCTGCGCATGGCCGAGAACAGCGGATTGCGGGTAGATGATGGAGCGTTTCGGGTCCACGCCCGCCGCGATATAGGCGGCGGCGACTTCGCGGGTCGATTGTTTCAGTGTGTCGGGGTTATAGCCCGTCGTGTTGGCGTGCAGGTCGACGACACAGAAAATACATTCCGTGTTCTGTTCATCCTGCATTTTCACCCAGTTTTTGAGCGCGCCGAGGTAGTTGCCCAGTTGCAAACGGTTGGTCGGCTGCATGCCTGAAAAGATGCGTTTCATGGCGTCTTATACTTTCTTACGTAATAATTTTTTGATGTCTTGGGGTTTGATAGCGCCTGTCCCCACAATGGCGATGGAATAGGTGATCAGGCCAGAGGCCACCAGAACGCAAAGCGCCGCGATTTTTTCGAACTTGGTTCCATCGAAATATCCATCCGTATAATGGCCGATCATAGCCACAACCGCCGCCATCGCGCAAGTCGCAAAGATAATGCGGGGAAGTGAATGGCTAAACCGCGCATCCGGCTTGGCCGCCTCCATATCTTTCAGGCCCTTTTTCAGCATAACAAACTGCATCCACCCGACAAGGCCGGTGGAGAGCGCAATCCCCGCAACGCCCATGAACTGGATCAAAATAAGCGCAAACCCAATGTTTGTGAGTGCGCAAAGAACCGCAATTTTGACGGGCGTTTTCGTGTCCTGCCGTGAATAATAGGCGGTGGAGAACACTTTCCCCGCAACATAGGCCGGAACACCGAGCGCATAGCCCATCAGGACATAGGCCGTGATACGCGCATCCTCCGCACCGAACGCACCGTTCTGGAATAAAGCCTTGATGAGGGGTTCCGCCGCGACCAGCATGGCAACACCGGCGGGCAGCGCGAGCGCGAGGCAGATTTCCATCGAACGGTTGAACAACGACTGCGCCTCTGTCTTATCGTCCCCCGCAAGAGCGCGCGACAGCATCGGGAGAAGCGCCGTACCCACCGCAATCCCCACCATGCCGAGCGGCAACTGGTTCAGACGGTCGGCATAATACAGATAGGAAATGGATCCTTCCGCGAGCGTGGACGCGATGATGATATCGACGAACAAATTGATGTGGACGACGCCTGCGCCGAGTATCCCCGGCCCCATCAGGGTGAAGAGTTTTTTGATATCCGCATCGAATTTCGGCCAGCGTGGACGAATGGCAATCTTGTATTTCCACACGAACGCGAACAAGCCGATAAATTGCAGAACACCTGCGGCGGCAAGGCCCCATGACAGCGCATGTCCGCCGCTCTCCAGATACGGTGTCGCAAGATATAGCGCAGCAATCAACACAAGGTTGAACACAATCGGCGCGGCGGCGAACGGCGCGAATTTGTCATGGGCATTGAGCACGCCGCCAAGCAGCGCAGAGAGTGAAATCAGCAATAGATACGGGAACGTCACGCGTGTCATTTCAACGGCGAGTTCATACCGTTCTTCCCCCACCGTAAAACCGGGCGCAAGAAGCTGAATGATCCATGGCATCGCGACAATCGCAACAATCGTGAACGGCGTCAGGATCATCGTCATCACGGCAAAGGCGTTGGAGGCGAATTTATCGGCCTGCGCCTCCCCATCCTGCTTCAACATCCGCGAATACATCGGGACAAATGACACGCTGAACGCCCCTTCGGCCGTCACGCGGCGGAACAGGTTCGGCAGTTTCAGGGCGACGATGAACGCGTCCGCAATCGGCCCAGCGCCAAGGATCGCCGCCGTCATGACGTCGCGAATAAACCCAAGGATACGGGATACACCGGTAAGACCGCCGACGGTGGCCATGGCTTTGAAGAGTTTCATGGGACTGTTATAGCCGTATCCGGCTATCCCCCACAATCGTCATTGCGAGCGTAGCGAAGCAATCCAGAGGATTTTGCCCAACTTTGCGATTTTATGGATTGCCGCGTCGGCCCTGCGGGCCTCCTCGAAATGACGACTTAGAACGCGGGAATTAAGGTGCCGCCGCCGCGGGGGGCAAAGAATTGATCCTGCTTGAAACGCCCATCGGGCAGAACCCATGAAAACGGTTCGGGCAATTCAAGTTTTCTGGTGTTATCCGCTATTTTAGCAATGTCGGCCTGCAGTTCATCTTCATCCCCATCAAAATCAATCATATCCGGATCGACATAGACCGGAGTTCCATCCGGAAGAACACCTACATCCTTGTTGAAATCAACAAGCTTGAAATGCGTACCTGTCAAAACAGCTTTGGAAATATCGGCGAAAATATCCGGAATATCAGGCTTAGGCACCATTACAATATAGGGCATAATTTCCACCCGTATCTTGCTACCTGCTGTTTGATAATAATCATGTGTTTGTAGTGTCAGCGGACATATAGGGCGGACCATTCGGTGCTCTAGCCTTGATCCTTCATCAACTGGATGTGGGGAGATCCTGAAAATGAGATCATTACTTTCATAGGCGTGCGCCGTCTGGCCTTCTGCAACGAAATTAAAAGAATGAAATCCCTTATTTCCGAGATCTTTCGATATCAGCGCGATTTCCTGTTCTTCAAAATCATCGAGGAAGACATGGTCATTAAAATGCTCCCGCAAACTGATGAAACTTTGGAAACGGGAATCCTCTTTGGCAGGTGGCCTATAGGCCCCACTTGTCGTGCGAATATAACGCTTGGCATATTCGCGAAAAGTTTCCGCGGCGTCTGCTATTTTACTTTTATCAAACATGCCCGCAAAATATCTTCGTCATTATGGCAAAAGCAAGAATTATTGTTCTAATATACGCTTCCGCGTGACTTCGCGCCCATCTCCCATTAAATAAATTCCATGACCCATCAAAACCCCGAAAGCCAATGGTTCGGCGAAGAACGTGTAACCGCATCCGAAAAAACCCGCAAAGTGATCGGCGTGTTCGATAGCGTCGCCTCCTCCTATGACATCATGAACGATTTGATGTCCGGCGGGCTGCACCGCCTTTGGAAAGACCATCTGATCCGCAAAATCCGCCCGCGAGCGGGTCTCCATTACCTCGACGTTGCCGGCGGCACGGGCGACATCGCCTTCCGTATCCGCAAGAAAGCTGGCCCCAATGCCCGCATCACGCTGTGCGACCTCAATAATGAAATGCTGGCCGTGGGCCGCGATCGTTCCATAGACAAGGGCATGGGCGATAGCTTCGAATGGGTCACGGGCAATGCCGAGGCGCTGCCCCTGCCCGATAATTCGGTCGATGTCTACACCATCGCCTTCGGCCTTCGCAATGTAACCCATATTGATACGGGCCTGTCCGAGGCTTTGCGCGTCCTGAAACCCGGCGGACGATTCTATTGCCTGGAGTTCAGCCGGGTCAACGAACCGCTTTTGCGCCGGATTTACGATGAATATTCCTACCGCGTGATCCCGAAAATCGGCGAAATCGTCGCCAAAGATCGCGTTTCATACCAATATCTGGTGGAATCCATCCGCAAATTCCCCTCCCAAAAAGACCTGCAAAAACGCATGGAAATGGCGGGATTCCGCGCCTGCCGGTATGAAAACCTGACTTTTGGCGTGGTGGCTATTCACGAAGGTGTGAAAATCTGATTATTTTTATGCAAAAAGCACTTGAAATCGCCACAGATCGTTTTTATACCTATCTCATTGCTTTCAGGACGGTTTTAGCCTAATGGAGCGTGCGACCCTCGCACCGTGTGGGGTGAGATCGTTTAAATTTTGGACACTGAAAAAACTTTAAAGGGAAGAACTATGAACAACATCGTAAAATCCGTTGTCTTTGCTGCCGTTGTCCTGTTCGCAGGTATCGCGACAATGCAAGTCATCTACAAAAACCAAGATGCAACATCCGACATCACTGGCGTTGAGCCTGCTGCTGGCGAAGCCGCCGATGTTGGCGCAGAAGCTCCGGCCATGGACACAACACCGGTTTCCGATGTCGTCGTTCCGTCCGATGCTGCTGTTGAAGAGCAAAAAGAAGCAATCGACGCTGAAGCAGAAGCCGCTAAAGAAGCTGTTGAAGCTGACGTAGAAGCTGCAAAAGACGAAGCTGCTGCCGTTGAAGAAAACGCAGACGCTGAGAAAGAAGCAATCGACGAAGCTGCTGAAGAAGCAAAAGACGCTGTCGAAGCTGACCAAGAAGCTGCCGAGAAAGCCGCTGAGTAATTATTTGCTCGCGCATTCGTGAGCAAATTCATAAGATAACCCCGCTATCGCTAGCGGGGTTTTTCTTTGCCCCTCCCGTCATTCCGGCCGGAGCCGAAGGCGAAGCGGAGGAAACTTTTCTTTCGCTTTAGGACAAAGATCCCTCGACTTCGCTCGGGATGACGCTATAGAGAATATGATGAACTTGGAAAACAAACGCATACTCCTGATTATCTCCGGCGGCATTGCCGCCTATAAGGGATTGGAATTGATCCGCCTGTTGAAAAAAAACGGCGCAAGCGTTCGCTGTATTCTCACCAAAGGCGGCGCTAAATTCATTACACCCTTGAGCGTTGCGGGATTGTCCGGCGAAGAAGTTTATACGGACCTCTTCTCCCTCAAGGATGAAACGGAGATGGGACACATTCGCCTCTCCCGTGAAGCAGACCTTGTTGTTGTCGCCCCCGCCTCCGCAAATATGATTGCAAAAATGGCACATGGCCTTGCCGATGACCTCGCTGCCGCGACTTTGCTCGCCACCGACAAACCTGTGTTGGTCGCGCCCGCCATGAACCAGATGATGTGGGCCAATGCCGCCACACAGGACAACATCGCAATACTCAAGAAACGAAGCATTCAAATCGTTGGACCTGCTTCGGGTGACATGGCCTGCGGCGAAACCGGTGAAGGCCGCCTGATCGAACCAACCGAAATTATTGCTGCCATCGCCGATTTTTTTTTAGCAGGTAAACCGCTCGCGGGGTTAACCGCCCTTGTCACCTCCGGCCCGACACATGAACCCATCGATCCGATCCGTTTCATTGGCAACAGATCATCGGGAAAACAAGGCATTGCGATCGCGCGGCAACTGCGCGATCTTGGCGCGAACGTGACGCTCGTCACTGGCCCAACCGTCGAAAACCTGCCGGATGGTATAAAAACAGTGCGCATCGAAACCGCGGCGCAGATGATGGATGCCTGCAAGCAGGCTGGCAAAACCGACATCGCCGTCTATGCCGCCGCCGTGGCCGACTGGACGCCCGCCGCGCCATCTGCGACCAAGCTGAAAAAAGACCGCTCCAGCGCCCCGCCTGCGCTCGATCTGGTCCAAACCGAAGATATTCTCGGTACCCTCTCCGCAAAAGGTCCGAACCGCGCTACGCTCGTCATCGGCTTTGCCGCTGAAACCGACAATCTGGTGGAGAATGCGAAGCAAAAACTGGCCAAAAAGGGCTGCGACTGGCTTGTGGCTAACCCGGTGACGGACGCGAATCCGGTTTTCGGATCGGATGATAATCAGGTATATTTCCTGACCACCACCGCGATAGAAGAATGGCCGAAAGCCAGCAAAGACGACGTGGCCCGTAAACTGGGCGAACGGATGACTGCTTTCTTTGATAATCAGCGGATGGCAAACGCAGCGGAATAAACTCCTCCCGTCATTGCGAGGAGCGCAACGCGCGACGCGGCAATCCAGCCTTCAATGGTTCGGTTGGTTCGCAAGCTGGATTGCTTCGCTACGCTCGCAATGACGATGAATAGAATGAAGAGTATTGAATGACCAACGCCGCATTGAAGACTGAAGACGATTTCGCCGCCGCAGGCCACACGCCGATGATGGCGCAGTATCACGCGCTAAAGGCCCAATACCCCGACTGCATCCTGTTCTACCGCATGGGCGATTTCTTCGAAATGTTTTTTGATGACGCCATCGCGGCATCCGAATGCCTCGATATCACCCTCACCAAACGCGGTAAAAACCAAGGCGATGAAATCCCTATGTGCGGCGTGCCCTATCACGCGTATGAACCCTATCTTGCAAAACTCATCCGCAATGGTTTCAAGGTCGCGATCTGCAATCAGGTCGAAACACCGGAGGAAGCGAAAAAACGTGGCGGATATAAGGCTCTTGTCATGCGCGACGTCGTGCGCGTGGTGACGCAAGGCACACTCACAGAAGACACGCTTTTGAATGCCCGCGAAAACAACTACCTCGCCGCTGTGTGTGAAAATGGCGGACAGTTCGGGCTGAGCTGGCTTGATCTGTCGACAGGTGAATTTCTTGTTCAACAAACGGATAAGGGTGATATATCGGCGGCCATAGATCGCATTGCGCCGTCCGAAATCCTGCTGCCCGACCGCCTTGCGATGCAGGAAAACCTGTCACAGCACAAAAACCGCTTTACGCCGCAAAGCTCATCCCTGTTTGATTCCCAGAACGCGCAAAAACGCCTTGAGGCCACGTTCGGTGTCGGCACGCTGGATTCCTTCGGGGCCCTGTCCCGTGCCGAAGTCTCTGCGGCAGGCGCCCTCCTCGACTACGTCAACCGCACGCAAAAGGGGAAGATGCCGCATATCTTCCGCCCGCGTCAGATTACCTCCGGCGCGGTGATGGACATTGATCCCGCAACACGTCGCTCCCTCGAACTTACCCGCACGCAAAACGGTGAACGCCGCGGCAGTCTTTTGGATGCCATCGATTGCACAGTGACAGGCTGCGGTGCCCGCCTTCTCCAAACACGCCTGTCCGCGCCGCTGACCGACCTCGCCGAGATCACCCGCCGTCAGGATGAAGTCGAAATCTTTGTCGGCAATAGCGCACTCCGCGCTTCCATTCGCGACTATTTGAAACAATGGCCCGACCTGGAACGGGCATTGTCGCGCCTGACCATAGGCCGCGGCGGCCCGCGTGATCTTGGCATGGTGCGCGATGCGCTCTCTTTGGCCGAAACACTCCGCGCCGTGCTTTTGCAATCCGGCGATCCGGTTTTGAAGACATTCGCGGACAATATCCAGAGCGATGAAAAAACCCTCGCGCTGAAGGACACGCTGTCAAACGCGCTCGAAGAAACCCTGCCATATCTCGACCGCGATGGCGGCTTTATAAGACATGGATATGCGCCGGATCTCGATCATGTCCGCTCGCTTCGCGATGATGCCAAACGTTTGATCGCGGGCCTGCAATCGAAATACCGCGACAATACAACCATCCAGACGTTAAAAATTTCCTACAACAATGTTCTGGGTTATTTTATCGAGGTGCCGTCGCGCCATGCCGACCAGATGATGGTGAAGGCTGGCGATAACGACAACCCGTATATTCACCGCCAGACACTTGCCAACAATGCGCGCTTTACCACGCCGGAGCTGTCGGAGCTTGAACGTGATATCGCATCTGCCGCTGATAAATCGCTCGCGCTCGAACAAAAATTCTTCAGCGAATTTGTGAACACGGTTGCGGCCTCGTCCGAAAATCTTGGCACCATCGCGCGCGGCGTGGCGGCGCTCGATGTCGCTCTGGCCCTCGCCGAACTCGCCGTCAGCTGCAATTACACACGCCCGAAATTAGACAACAGCCTCGCCTTTACCATTACCGAAGGCCGCCATCCGGTGGTCGAGGCCGCGCTCAAAAAAGACGGCAGCGTCTTTGTACCCAACAATTGCGATTTGAATCCTACTCAGCGTCTGTGGCTTCTCACCGGCCCCAACATGGCGGGTAAATCAACCTTTCTGCGCCAGAACGCATTGATCGCCGTGATGGCGCAGATCGGATCATTTGTCCCGGCTTCCTCCGCCCATATCGGGATCGTCGATAAATGCTTCTCCCGCGTCGGGGCAAGCGACGACCTCGCCCGCGGCCGCTCTACCTTTATGGTGGAAATGGTGGAAACCGCGACGATCCTTAACCAAGCGACGGACCGCTCGCTCGTCATCCTTGATGAAATCGGGCGCGGCAC
>CBFGQF010000073.1:0-8679 GCA_965650865.1 uncultured Alphaproteobacteria bacterium
ACGGTGCGGTTCTTTATATCCCCAAGATCAATAGCTGGATGCTGTTTGGTATGGAAATCGGGTATGCAGAAGACAAGATGCAATCCGGTTTTACGTTTACGAATCCGAACGAGAGCGGCCGATGCGGTTGCGGCGAGAGTTTCTCCATCGATCGCCCCAAGACGGAAGCGGGCCCGCATTAATTTCTGTCTAGTTCGTTTTGCGGGTTTGAAAATTTTCTGCTGCCGCTTAAAGTTATAAAAGTGGGCCTTGTCGGCCCGCTTTTACCGATTCAGTGTGGTGGCAGTGGGCCAACATTTTGGCAATAAAAAAGGGCCTCATCGAGGCCCTTTGGAATTCTATGTTCGCGCGTATTACGCACCAAGACCCGGTGTTTGCGGGCCATTGTAGCCAAGTGTAGCAACCTGATGGAAAGTACGGTTTTCAATCAAATCAAGGCTAGGAGACATACGGTCCAAACCAACTGTTTCTGCGTTCAGAAGAGCGGCTTTAGCGAAATCACCAAGAGCGTTCGTAATTGTGTTCATATTTTAGTCTCCCTCTCAAAAAACTCAGCTACTCGCATATGCTTTGAAGATATCTTCTCTAGAACCGTTCTCAGCAAATACTTTGTATACTTTCTTATAGCCCAAATCATCAAGCGCGTCAAGGAAATCTGTAAATCCCGAAGTATTAATTAAGTCTTTCACAAATTTGCAAACATGAACGATGGAATCCATGTTTTTTGCATGTATTACAGAGGCATACTCCATAATATCCTTTGTGGGATCGGGTACTTTTAAGCCCAAAAGGTCTTGATCCGCCTCCCGCATAGCCTTGATAATCTGTAAAATAAGCTTGGGGTCTGCTTTATTGGTCTTGCCGGACGCCTGAATGTAGATAATCCGGGATTCGGGCGAAAAACCAGGTTCCCCCAAGCCTTTGATAACATTAATCGGAATTCGGCCCAGATCACATGATTTCGTCAGGGAACGGCCGGTTTCCGTGGAAAGGATGATTTCTTTGGCGGAATCAAGGATTTCGCGGGAATAGGGATGCCCATAGGCTATCTGAGAGCCCTTTGTTTTGGCCCCAAACGCACCGCCCAGTCCTGTTTGTGTCGAATCGTTCATCATTAAACCTTAGGCCATTATTCCAGAACCGGCGGCATTTACAATCATTTTACGCTGAACCACCGACACGCGGCCCGAGCCCGTCACCTCGATAATCGCGCGGAGCATCTGCCCCTCGCTGTAAATATCGGCCTCTACCGTGTATTTATCGAAGCCTGCGTCATAGGAGATTTCCGGCGCTTTGTGGTTTTTGGCGACAATGTAGGCATCATCGGGATCGAGGGAATCGAGAAGGGGCATATCCCGCGCATCGCGGATAAAGACCATTTCATCGTCTTCCAGCATCACATGGCCGAGGAAAAATTCAAGATAATCAATAACATTGACCTCATTCAGGTCCAGGTCGCCCTTATCATTCACGACATAAATCGGCTGTTCCGTCCCGTCCAGATAATGGAAAAACTGGCCATCGCCCAGATATTCGAAGGTAAAAGACGGCAGGGAGGCAAAATTGGTGATTTTGTAGAGAAACAGGCGGCTGTAAAACCGCAGGGGGGCACGCTGAACCTCGCTTGTGGCGGGCGAAAACAGGGCGGCATCGGACGCGCTTTTTACGCTGTCGATGGTCTTTAAGCTCGTATCGCGATCAAGACGTTGCCAGTTCATTCCGTGCCCTTATAAAAGCAAATCCTATCACATTATCAACGACGTGGAAAAAAATGCAAATTCCTTTCTTATTAAGGCGTTTGCATAACTTTTGTGTCAGTATTTGTGTGTCTTGGGCGGGAGGAATTATGAGCAGGAAAACGAGGATTGCAGGGGGCTTATTTTTATTGCTGGCCGTTGCGGCGTTCGTAATTGTCAATCCATTCAAAGTTACCGATCCATCCGATCCAAGATTTGATCCAGATAAGTTTAAATTTAGCAATTACAGCTATGATGACGACTCCTTGCGGGACGCTTTTCAAAAGCTTTTTCCGATTGGAACGCCAAAGGACTTTGTGGACAGGGTGCTTGTGGACGCAGGGGGGGCTACTGGAGGACAAGGTCGAACTCTTAAAGAGTTATACTCCTATTATGAGCCTAAAGGCGAAAGATTAAGGCATCTTATGAAGGGGCCGCCACATTATAATTTTATATTTAATGAAGATAATACTGTGAACAATATTTATCTGGGATCTTATTTATATCCTGGCCAACTCACAATAAATGATTTGGAAGCTAAATGGGCGTTAGAGAACGGGATTAAGCAAGATGAGTAAAATTTATATAGCCTCTAGTAGGCTCAAAGCTTTTAACAGAAAATCCGCCTTTGTGCCTTCCTTGTGCGGCTCGGTCGATAGGGCTCTCCGCCATGCGCGGCTACCGCGTTCCCCTTGAAACAACGGAATCATATGTCGGGTCACCGAATTGATCGGTGTGCCGTATTTCGATTGTTGTTCTTCTATATAGGGGATCATCGCTTTCACTACTTCAGCCTTCTTGTCATTCTGAAGGCGCGGTAGCGTCTGAAGAATCTCTTGAGATCCTTCGCTGCGCTCAGGATGACAAGGAAGGCGCTCAGGATGACAAGTTTGAGCGTTGCCGAAGATCTCGCGTTCGATATCGAGAAGGATTGATGGGTTATGATAGGCCTCGCGCCCAATCATCACGCCGTCTACACCCGCGCTGTCATCCCGGGCTTGACCCGGGATCTTTCTTATTTTGTCAGGAAGATCCCGGATAAAGGCTTCGCCTTTTCCGGGATGACAGGATGGGGAATGCAGAAAAGAAGAAATCTCATCAATCGTTTTGATGCCGCCATTGACGATGATTTGAAGGTTCGGAAATTCAGCCTTGATGCGTGCGGGCATTGAATAATCCAACGGGGGGATTTCACGGTTTTCTTTCGGGCTTAGGCCTTTCAGCCACGCTTTGCGGGCGTGGATGATAAACATCTCACATCCGGCATCTGCGACCCGCGCCACGAAATCACGCAAGAACACATAGTCTTCGGAATCATCGATGCCGATGCGGCATTTTACGGTGACAGGAATATTGACGGCCTTCTTCATCGCGGCAACGCAGTCCGCCACCGTGTCAGGCTCCGCCATCAAACACGCGCCGAACGCGCCGCGCTGAACCCGTTCCGAAGGACAGCCGCAATTGAGGTTGATTTCGTCATATCCGTAGTCTTCGCCCATCTTGGCGGCCGTCGCGAGATCCGCAGGCTCCGACCCGCCAAGCTGGAGCGCCACATAATGTTCGATATCGTTAAATCGCAAATGGCGGTCCACATCGCCGTGGAGCAGGGCGCCCGTCGTCACCATTTCCGTGTAAAGACGCACATTGGGCGACAGAAGACGGTGGAAATACCGGCAGTGCCGGTCCGTCCAGTCCATCATCGGCGCGATACTAATGTGTAAGGAGTTGTCCATATCAGAAATTAACATTTTTTTAATTGACATAATGCAAATCAGGCTGGTAAAACCATGATCGTTAGAAGTTTGAAAAACTATATACAGGAATTAGCGAGGAAACATGGAAATTCATTTCGGTAAAAAAGACGGTGTGGCGTATCTTGGGCCTGTTTTTGGCCAGTACAGCGCATGGGATTTTAAGCCAAAGAGCGTTATCGAGCAGCTTGAAAGTGGGTTGCAAAAGGCTGTTGAGGAAATTTATTCGGGGCAAGAAGTTGCGGGCGTTCATAATGTGAACCTTGTCGTTAGTAATGTTGGCTCTAAACCAATTCATTACTTTACCGCAGACGCATATACCATCGGATAAAGATTGCCTGAAGCTGTGCGGCTTTTGCGTGTTCACGGTTTCATCCCCTTGAATTGCGGGGGTATTTAGCATATCCGTAGAGTTATGGGTAAATTTATCGCTACTATCGCTGCTTTTCTTGTCCTGAACGTCGCCCCCGCCACCGCACAGGAGGCCGAACAGGCCGCGCCTGCCGCCGCCGAAGAGGCCGTGAGCCCGCCCATGGAGCGGGAAGGGCGCACATCATCCGGCCTGCCGATCCCCCGTTATGTGAGCCTGGCGTCCGAAAAAGTCTTCGTCCGCACCGGTCCGGCCCTGAGATACCCTATCAAATGGATCTATCAGCGCGAAAATTTGCCGGTTGAAGTGGTCGAGGAATTCGACACATGGCGGAAAATCAAGGATATCGATGGCGACACCGGCTGGGTCCACCAATCACTGCTGTCCGGCACCCGCACCGTCATCACCAAGGGCGAGCAGAATATTCCCGTCTATAAGGACCCGTCCGATTCATCCCGTATGACCGTGATGCTGGAGCCTGGCGTCATCGCGATTACGTCAACATGCAAGGGATTGTGGTGTGAAGTGTCCGCACAGGGCTATAGAGGGTATGCCCCAAGAAAATTCCTGTGGGGCATTTACGAATCCGAGGATTTCGATTAAATTTATAGAGTGATTCGTTTTTGAGTCACTATCTCAAGAACGTCCATCAACCCTCTCGAATCTTTTAATAAACACATTGTCGATCATGCAAACACACACCGCCAAAGCCGATGTGGCCATCCGGATTCACACTTCGATTCAGGCCATGTCAGAAGAGCCCGAACTGGGCACGGATGCCATGAAAGCCCTTATGCTTTACGCAGGTATGCTGGTCGAGTGCGCCTTTCTATTTGATAACTGCGATGAGGCGCTGGACGGCGCATTTGCGAGCCTTGCTGAATTGCTGGAGTGTGAGCCTTACGCCGGCGACCTCGGTGACAAGGCCTTGCCCCCGTCTTCGATCATCGATTTCGATTCCGAACAGGGAAGATCGCTCGCCCGCGAATTCTTCGAAGAATGGATGGATTGCGAATATGAATATCAGGACATGGTTCTGACCCTGATCCAGCAAAGCTTTGCGCGCTGGGAGATTTTCGGGCAGGACCGCTCTGAATCCTTCCGCCTACTGGTGGAGGCGACTTATAAGGCCATGGCGTTTGAACTCGCGGCGCAGGAACTTTGTGATGCCGTGATCGAACAAAAAATCGGTGTTTCGCAATGGAAGCTGGCCGACAGCGTGGCCGCGCTCTCGGGCATGGCCGGCTATGTCCTTGCGCAGGCCCATGCGGGGCAGAACCAGTGCTGCTGGTTCCGCGGAAGCGATCTTCCCGATATGCTCGACCAGACTGCCTATGTCATGACACAGGAAGCGGTGCGCCACGGATTATGCGCCACCACAGACTGGCGTTTCGGCCTTCCGGCGAATGACACCCCTGCAAACCCGCCGATCAACCTGATCCGTGCCATCGAGCCTGTCTGCGGCGGTTTTTTCAAAGCGATTGAAATGTATGGCCTCGAAGACCGCGCCGTTGCCTGCGCCAAGGCGGCGGGCCGCATGCTCGCCATCGTGGCGGGCGGGAAAAAGCCGGAACTGGAACCGGCGATTGCCAAGCCGCTCGCCATGTCGGCAATCACAGAATCCTATAAATCGGTCTGTGTGGAATACGCCTTTATGGCTTAGGCTGCCATGCTTATCCCTAAATTTCGTTGCTTCGTCGCTTGTGTAGGTTAACCACACGGCGCTCCTAGCGCCCTATTTAGGAAAAAGCCTGTTTGCTTAATTACTCGCGGTCCTCGGGTTGTGTGGAAAATGCGATATCGGCTTGATTCAGGGGGTGCGATGCCCTATGAATCCTTCCATGACAATACAAGACACCGTTCAAAAGATTAAAGATTTCGTCCCCAAAGCCAGCTACACATTCGAGGAATTGATCGAATGTGGTAAAGGCCATTTGTTCGGCCCAGGAAACGCGCAATTGCCGCTTCCGCCGATGCTGATGTTCGACCGCATCACGAATATCGCCTCCACCGGCGGCGCGTTCGAAAAGGGCGAGATTGTTGCTGAACTCGACGTCAAAGAAAACCTCTGGTTCTTTGAATGCCACTTTAAAGGCGACCCGGTTATGCCGGGATGTCTCGGCCTTGACGCCATGTGGCAATTGCTGGGCTTTTATCTCGGCTGGACCGGCGCGCAAGGTTCGGGCCGCGCCCTCGGTTTGGGAGAGCTGAAATTCACAGGCCAGATCCTGCCAAGCACAAAGCTGGTCCGCTATGTTATCGACCTGAAGCGCGTTATCAACCGCAAGCTCGTCCTCGGCATCGCCGATGGCCGCGTTGAGGCAGATGGCAAAGTCATCTACGAAGCCAAGGACCTCAAAGTCGGACTGTTCGAAAACCCGAACGCCGCGATGGCTGGCTAATCACAATGACTGTTATTTCAACTATGCGCTGGGAACGTCTTGACGTTCCCGGTTTTGATTCATGCTCTCTCATCCAAACAGACAGCGGTTGGCGGTTGGAAGGCTGCGCAGAATTCACCGAGGGCGGGCGGGACCACAAAATCGATTACAGCGTCGATTGCGCCGAAAACTGGAACACATGGCGCGCGGAAATAAAAGGCACGTCCAATCACGTTATCACGCGTAAAAGCGGTCAATGGTTTCTGGATGGGAAATTACAAGAAGATATGGCGGGCGGCGTCACCCAAATCGATTTCGGCTTCACGCCCGCGACCAATTTCATCCAGTTAAAGCAGATGGATTTGAAAATCGGCCAGAGCGATGATTGCGTCGTCGCGTGGTTCGATCTAGGCGAGCCGGAACTGTCTTACCTGCACCAGATGTATAAACGCACGGGCGAGGCCATATACGAATATGACAGCCCGTCATACGGGTATCATGAAACGCTCACCATTGCCGAAAACGGATTTGTGGCAGATTATCCGCATTTGTGGACATCAAAATAGCTTAAGCGGGAGCAAAAGTTACTGTGCGTTCCATTTTTCCGATTGCTTTAACGTCATCAATTTGTGTGACGCAAGAGGATGGCGGTTGATGAAAGCGAATGAGCGGATTGCTTTCAGAATAACTACCATCGGCATTCAACTGCTGCGCTGTGACCTGCCAACCGTTGTAATATTCATCCTTGCCATTCCTGCCTTGGGAGGATGAGCCCGCATCATAAGCGCTCACGACCACGAATTTTGAACCGGCGAGGACCAGCCCGGTTTCCTTGATCCTGTCTTTGGCGTGCGCGATATACTCTTCCTTCCCGGCTAGATAGTTAAAATGGTCGGACAGGCGCACCTCGTTCAGATTATAGGTGCGCACATCAATTTCCGGCTCTTGCGAGATGGAAAAGAATTCGGAAAAATCGCGGTCGCTTCCGCCCGCGCTGTAAACCGTCCATGAGGCATCGCCCAAAATGACGTCGCCCAAATTCAACTGATTTTCAACGTGTATCAATCTAATTCTCCCTATCTGTTATTATCGTTATAAGTATCAGATTGCATAAAACACATTTGTTTTGTAAAGAGATTTTTTATAATCTATGACTTATGTCTATTGCTGAGGTCGTGGATTTCGGGCTTTTAAAGGGTGACTTTTCGGTCTGGTTCTCTTAAATAATTCCCATGACAAACACACAAAGACGCGTCGTCATTACCGGCCTCGGGATTATCTCCTGCATCGGCAATGACCAGGATACGGTGCTTGCCGCCCTCAAAGCCGGTAAGTCGGGCATTACGTTCTCGCCGAGCATGGCGGAGCATGGTTTCAGATCGCAGATCGAGGGGCGTCCACAAGTGGACCTGACCGCCGCCATCGACAAGCGGCTTTTACGCTTTATGGGGGATGGGTCGGCCTACAACCACCTTGCGATGGAGCAGGCGATCAGGGATTCCGGGCTTGAGGAAAGCGATGTGTCGAACGAGCGCACAGGCATCATCATGGGGTCCGGCGGGCCGAGCACCAGCAATCAGGTAGAGGCCGCCGACATCGTTCGTGAAAAGGGCGCGACCAAATGGGTAGGCCCGTTCCGCGTGCCGCGCTGCATGTCCTCGACCGCTTCGGCAACGATTGCGACCAACTTTAAAATCAAGGGCGTGAATTATTCTATCTCCTCCGCCTGTTCCACATCCGCGCACTGCATTGGCAATGCAGCCGAGCAAATCATCCTTGGCAAACAGGATGTCGTGTTCGCAGGCGGATCGGAAGAGTTGCACTGGACATTGTCCTGCCTGTTCGATGCGATGGGCGCGATGTCGTCCAAATACAACGATACACCGGAACGCGCATCCCGTGCCTATGACGCCAATCGCGATGGGTTTGTCATCGCGGGCGGGGCGGGCGTTGTCGTGGTGGAAGAGCTGGGCCATGCGATTGCACGCGGCGCAAAAATCTATGCCGAGATCACCGGCTATGGTGCAACGTCCGATGGCGCCGATATGGTCGCGCCGAGCGGTGAGGGCGCCGTTCGCTGCATGAAGCAAGCGCTTGCCACCGTGAAAACGCCCATCACCTATATCAACACACACGGCACATCGACACCGGCGGGCGATATCACGGAGATCGATGCCATCCGCAATGTGTTCGGCAGCCGCGATCAGGATATGCCTTATATCGGTTCCACCAAATCCATGACCGGTCACAGCCTTGGTGCGACCGGCGTTCAGGAGACGATTTATTCGCTTCTTATGATGCAAAACGATTTTGTCGCACCGAGCATCAACATCGAAGACCTTGACGAGGGCGCGGGCAACATGCCGATCGCCAAGACAAGGATCGATGGTGTAAAACACAACACAATCCTGTCCAATTCCTTCGGCTTCGGCGGCACCAAT
>CBFGQF010000074.1:0-8609 GCA_965650865.1 uncultured Alphaproteobacteria bacterium
TTGGACACTTCTTAAAGCGTTTGACAGGCAGGGGTGCTTACGATAAAACACCCCTCACCAAACCCGTGTGCCCACGTGGTGGAATTGGTAGACGCGCTAGCTTCAGGTGCTAGTGTCCGCAAGGACGTGGAAGTTCGAGTCTTCTCGTGGGCACCAAATAAAAAAGAGCCGTATGGCTCTTTTTTATTTGGTGCAAATTGTTGTGATCCTGTGGCTTTTCCGCTAAAAACAGGCACTGGAGACAAGATATGACCATTACATTACACAAGGGTGACATCCCCAAAGACCTCGATTTCGGCGCTGCGGTCGCCGTGGACACCGAAACCATGGGTCTGCGCCCCGAACGGGACCGTCTGTGCCTTGTTCAGCTTTCGGCAGGTGATGGGAATGCCCACCTCGTCCAGTTTGCCCCCGGCGAATATAATGCGCCGAACCTGCGCGCGCTGTTTGAAAACGACAATGTTTTGAAAATTTTCCATTTCGCACGGTTTGATATTGCGTCGATCAACGCCTATCTCGATTGCGCGGTGACGCCGGTTTATTGTACCAAAATCGCATCGATCCTTTCGCGCACTTTCACCGATAAACACGGATTGAAAGTTCTTTGCAGCGAGCTTCTCGGCATTGAGATCAGCAAGCAACAGCAATCATCCGACTGGGGCGCGGAAACATTAACCGAAGACCAAAAAATTTATGCCGCCAACGATGTTTTGCACCTTCACGCCTTGAAAGCAAAATTGGACGTCATGCTGGAACGTGAAGACCGCGATTACCTCGCCAAGGCCTGTTTTGACTTCCTGCCCGCCCGTGCAGCATTGGACCTTGAAGGATGGCCGGAAATTGACATCTTCGCACACTAAAATTATGACAAAAAGCAATGTGAACAGCCTGGAAACCGGACGCCGTGCGATTCTAACGGAGATGGAAGGCTTGCAAGCCCTCGCCGCCACGCTCGATGAAAATTTTGAACGGGCCGTCGATGTCATCCACACGATGAAGACCGAAAGCCGAGGCCGCCTGATCGTGGCCGGCATCGGCAAAAGCGGCCATGTCGGCAAGAAGATTACGGCGACGCTAGCATCCACAGGCACACCCGCGCATTTCGTGCACCCGAACGAAGCGAGCCACGGCGACCTCGGCATGATCATGGAGGGCGATATTGTCCTGATGCTCTCCTATTCCGGCGGTAATGCGGAACTGTCGGATATCATCCATTACACCCGCCGTTTTGGCATAACCTTGATCGCCATGACCAGCAAACCGGAAAGCCCCCTCGCACAGCATTCCGACATTTTGCTGCAATTGCCGCGCACGCCCGAGGCATGCCCGAATGGTCTTGCCCCCACGACATCCACCACGATGATGATGGCGCTTGGCGATGCGCTGGCCGTGGCGCTCCTTGAAAAAATGGGGCTGACGGCAGAGGATTTCCGCGTTTTCCACCCGGGCGGCAAGCTGGGCCAAAAACTCCTGACCGTCGCCGATATCATGCACAAAAAATCGGACCTTCCGCTTCTTCCGCAATCCGCCAAGATGGACGACGTCATTGTTCTTCTGGCGGAAAAAAATCTTGGTTGCGTCATCCTGCTAGATGCACAAAACGAACTGGCCGGAATTATCACGGACGGCGATTTAAAACGCCATATGTCCCCCGATTTGCTGCAAAAAAGCGCCGAAACGATTATGAGCCGCGAGCCCAAGGCCATTAACGACAAGGCCCTGGCCGTCGAAGCCCTGAATATCATGACCAAAACCGAAGGCCGTTATCTCACCAGCCTGATCGTGCGGGATACAGACGGGAAACTGGCAGGTCTGATCCGGCTTCAGGACTGTTTGCAGCGCGGCGTTGCCTGATCGGGTCTTTTCCGGTAAAGCATTGGCATGGATAATCTTCCCGGCGATCATGACAGCCGACTGACCGCCCTTTCGCAAAAACGCGAAACAAAGGTCGGGCACGGATATACGCGTTTTGTGCGGTCCATGCGGATTGTACTGCCGCTGGTCGCCGTAGGCATGACCGCGATCGTCCTGACATGGGAAGATGCGGGCCGGCGCGTCGAACCGCTTAAAAAAGAACAAATCGCGCCACAAACAGAAAATGTGCAAAACGAACTGTTGAAACCCGTTTTTAACAGTGTCGATGAGAAAAACCAGCCCTTTACCGTGACCGCAGAGCGCGCCACGCAGGATCGCAGCAATCCGGATATTCTCAATCTGGAAAAACCCAAGGCCGAAATTGCGATGAATGACGGCGCCAAAATCGGCGCAGACGCGCATAGCGGCATCTACCAGCAAAAAGAGCAGAAACTCAATCTGGAAGGCGATGTCCATTTAACCCATAGCGATGGATACATACTATCGACAGAAGAACTGCGTGTCGACCTGATCACTCAAAAGGCGTTTTCGGGATTGGACGTTCATGTCGAAGGCCCCGCGGGTACCATCGATTCCACGGGCCTTGAGGGCGATGGACTAAGCGGCGATCTGGTCTTCACCGGACCCGCCAAGGTCGTTCTGTATAGCGAGAATTTAAATCTGTCACCGCAGGAGAATTAGGAATGAAACGTCTTAACGCGTCATTGCGAGCGCAGCGAAGCAATCCATACTATCTTTCCTCCAGTCCATTTCGCATGGATTGCTTCGTCACGATGTTCCTCGCAATGACGATGATTGCTTTTCCGGCCCATGCACAAACACCCGCCAGCACAGGCAGTAATGCCCCCATTGAAATCACCGCAACGCAAAGCGTGGAGTGGAAGCGCAATGACAAGCAATTCGTGGCGCGCAAGGATGTCGTGATCAAGCAGGGCGACGTCACCATCACATCTGACCTCGCCACCGCCGATTACCGCGAAGGTGCGACATCATCCATGGAAATCTACCGCCTGAGCGCCGATGGAAATGTCACCATCGACAACACAGGCAACAAGGCCTATGGCGACAAAGCCGTCTATGACGTGGACGGCGCGGTTGCGACATTGACGGGCGACAATCTGAAGATGGTCTCGCCGGAGCAAACCATCACCGCCACCGAAAAGATGGAGTATTTCCCGAATGCCCGCCAGGCCCGTGCCGTCGGCAATGCCAAGGTCGTACGCGGTAAAGACACGTTGTCGGCGAATATAATTACCGCAACATTCAAAGATAAAAGCGCAGCAAATTCAGGCAGCAATACGCAAGGAACGAGCAACCTCGACCGGCTGGAGGCCACGGGGAATGTTGTCATCGTCACCCCGACAGAGACGCTGCGCGGCCAGAAAGGTGTCTACCGCGCCGATTCCAACACTGCCGAACTGACAGGCAATGTTAAAATAGAGCGCGGCCCCAATATTATCGAGGGCGACCGCGCCGAGGTGGATTTGACCACCAATATCAGCAAGATGTTCGGATCGGAAAGCGGCGGTGGCCGCGTACGCGGGGTCTTTTTCCCAAGTTCCGACAAAGGAGCGGCCACAAATTCGCCTTCCCCCGCCCCCGCCAACCCTGCTACAGTCACGCCGTAATTAAAGAGTTTCGTAAAAAGTGAGCCCGACCAAACCACATTTGAAGGAAGTGCCCAAGGGACTAAGCGCCCTGCATCTTGCCAAAAGTTATAAAAAGCGCCCCGTGCTGCGCGATGTGAGCATGTCGGTCAAACGTGGGGAAGCCGTGGCCCTGCTCGGCCCGAACGGCGCGGGGAAAACCACATCCTTTTACATCATGACGGGACTGATCAACGCGGATCAAGGGGCGATCCAACTGGACGGGCAGGATATCACGCGCCTTCCGATGTATCGCCGCGCACGCCTTGGCATCGGCTACCTGCCGCAGGAAAGCTCCATCTTCCGCGGCCTTAATGTCGAGGACAATATCCGCGCCGTGCTGCAGGCACAGGATATGAACAGCGAAGATCAGGAAGCGTTGCTCGAAGAACTGCTCGCCGAATTTTCAATCTCCCATCTGCGCCGCACACCATCGCCCGCGCTGTCCGGTGGGGAGCGCCGCCGCGTTGAAATCGCCCGCGCCCTTGCGTCCCGTCCGCAATTCATGCTGCTCGATGAACCGCTCGCGGGGATCGACCCGATTGCGGTGAGTGAAATCCGCAATCTGATCGGCTATCTCAAAACCAAGGGCATTGGCGTTTTGATCACCGATCATAATGTCCGGGATTGTCTCGAGATCGTCGACCGCGCCTATATCCTGCATGATGGGCTCGTCCTCAAAGAAGGTACGCCCGATGAAATCGTCAATGATGACAATGTGCGCAAAGTCTATCTTGGCGAGGGCTTTGCACGGTGAGAACCCACTATCAGGGATGGTTGATTTTCGTTGTCTTCGCGGTCTGCCTCCTGGCGCCGCGCGGTCTTTCCTTCCTGCCGTTCATGCCAGCCCTGATTGCGTTTGCCATCCTGTCATGGAAACAGCACGCGCCGGTCACCATAGACCGCAGCCTTGCCTTCCTGCTTGGCGGTATCGTCCTGCTCGGGTTTGCAAGCGCGCTGTGGTCAGATTATCCAGCCGATGTAGTAAAACGTATGGTCAACACCGGCGGCATTTTTCTGGGAGGGGCCCTATTATTCGCTGTCACTTCAAATGTGTCTTATGGTGGGAAAACCGGATTTGCCGCCTTGGTCGGGCTATACATACTCTATGGATTCTATCTGGCGTTTGAATACAAATCACTTTTCGCCCTGACCAGCATAATGCTGGACAAACACATAGACCTCTGGAATTTCAACCGCAGTTTCGTGACCTACTGCCTGGCATTTCTTCCCGTTTGGGTCCTGACTAAACGCCTGTGTGGACAAAAAAGATGGCTGTATGGCATCCGCGGATTGATGATCCTGTCGGCGGCGCTGCCCCTTTCGATGACGCAAAGCCAGACAGCACAGATGGTCGCCGCGCTCGCCGTTTTATCTTATGGGGTCATCAGGATCGCACAATCACAACGCGTACGAAGAATCTTGTTTGCCGCGTCCGGCATCGGCATCTGCGCCCTGATCCTTGCCTCGCCTATCATTCCCGCAACGCTCCAACACTTAAACGAGGGCGAGACCACACAAAGCAGTCTTGCGGCACAGGCCAATATGGCGGGCCGCATCGAGATCTGGAATTTTGTAGCCGGGCATATCCATGAAAAACCCTGGTTCGGACATGGTATCGAGGCGACGAAACATTTCATCTCGCCTGTGGTCCTGCCCGTCAACGATACGACGGGCGTTCTCCACCCACACAATTCCTATTTACAGATCTGGGTAGAGCTGGGACTTGCGGGTGCGATAATAGCCTGCCTTATCGTCCTTCTGGCCCTGAGGCGGATTGCGCAAAGCGATCCTGCCCACCAGCCACTCTATTTCGGGGTATTTGGCGGGGTAACCATCATGCTCGCCACCGGATACGGGCTGTGGCAAAGCTGGCATCTCGGCCTGATTTTCGCGGCCGCGGCCCTTTGCCTGATCGTGACAAGGGTTCACCCGCCATCAAAAACCATGATATAATAGCGGCATGAGTAACATCACCCAGCGGCTTGACCTTCGCCAGTCCCAAAACCTCGTCATGACCCCGCAACTGCAACAAGCCATCAAGCTTTTGCAGATGAACAATATCGAGCTTGCGGAATTTGTAGACTCCGAGATTGCGCAAAACCCGCTTCTTGAAAAAGGCGAACCGGAAATTGAAGGCCCGATGCCGGAAAGTACCGAAAGCGACGCCCGTGACAATGTGCGTGAAGATTTCGACGCCGCATGGGACGGCGAGGCCACCGACAACACGCCGCAAAAAAACACGGACTTCGATGCGGGGACGGCCACCATCGGCGCGGGCGGAAACCGCAATTTCGATGAGATGGATGAGGCGTTCGAGAACACGATGGCGCGGCAGGACACCTTGCGCGACCATCTGCTCGAACAGCTCAACATGGCCTTTGACGACCCAAAAGACAGGATGGTCGGCGCGCTTTTGATCGACATGCTCGATGAATCCGGTTATTTGCGTGAAAATATTGACGAACTGGCAGAAAAGCTCGGCAACCGCGAACGGCTGGAATTCCTGCTCGCGGAAATGAAGCACTTTTCGCCAACCGGCGTCTTCGCACGCGATCTAAAGGAATGTCTTGCCCTGCAACTCGACGAACAGGGAAAGCTCGATGCGCCGATGACGGCTTTACTCGATAATCTTCATTTGCTGGCAGGACATGATCTCGCGGCGCTTGCCAAGAAATGCGATGTAAATCCGACCTATTTGCAGGACATGATCGGGGACATCAAATCGTTAAACCCCAAGCCTGCCTCGAATTTCGATCATATGGTCGTGCAGACCGCGATCCCCGATGTCTTGATGAAACGCCTGCCGAAAAATATCGGCGGCGGATGGCGCGTGGAACTCAACACCGAAACCCTGCCCCGCGTCCTGATCAACAATGAATATTACACGGAAGTATCGAGCGCCGCGAAGGACAAGAAAGACCGCGAATATATCACGACGCAGCTCAACAACGCCAACTGGCTGATCCGCTCGATGGACCAACGCGCGCAAACGATTTTGAAAGTGGCATCGGAAATTGTGGAACAGCAGGACGCGTTCTTTAATTTCGGGATCGAGTTCTTGCGGCCCCTGACCCTCAAAGACATTGCGGACGCCATCGATATGCATGAAAGCACGGTAAGCCGTGTCACGACCAATAAGTATATCGGGACGCCGCGCGGTATTTTCGAACTGAAGTTCTTTTTCTCGACCGCACTCATCTCGGCGGACGGGATTTCACACTCCTCCGAATCCATCAAGGCACGGATCAAAACGATGATTGATGCGGAAAAGCCGGATGATGTGTTATCCGATGATGCAATTGTCGAGGCCCTGCAAAAAGACGGTGTCGATATCGCCCGCCGCACGGTTGCCAAATACAGGGATATGTTGAATATCCCCTCAAGCGTCCAGCGCCGCAAACAGAAACGTTAGTATTCTGCGAGATTGATCGCTGTGCCTTTGGGCACCAATTCTTCGATATTCTTGCGGAAGGATTCATTAAGATCCGTTGCCTGCGCCTCGAACATACCGCCCTTCGAAAGGCGTGCTTCCATTTCCGGATGACGTTTCAAATAATCTGCCAGCTTGTCCGGTATGATATCGTCCTGCGAAATCAAACGAACCGAACCGCCGGTGATATTGTTGATGGCAGCTTTCAACGCGACATAATGGGTGCAGCCGAGAATAAGGCTTTCGATTCCCCCATCCATCATCGGCTTTAGATAGTCGCGCAGCACGGCATCGTAATATTTTGCGCCTTCATGTTCGATCAAAGGCACCAGCAGCGGCGAGGCAACGGAACATAATTCGACTTGCGGATTGATTTTGCGCAGTTCCAGATCATAGATGTTCGAATGCACGGTGCGTTCGGTGCCGAGCAGGCCAATCTTGTGCGCACCCTGTTCAATAGCGACCTCTAATGTAGGAACAACAACGCCAAGAATGCGCTTTTCGGGAAACTCCTTCGCTAGAAACCCTTGTTGCAGGCGGCGAAGCGCAGCGGCACTTGCCGTATTGCACGCCATCACAACAAGTTCGCATCCTTGCGCAAAGAGATAACGCATCGCTTTTTCGGAAAGATTGTAAATCGCATCGTCGGAACGGCGGCCATAGGGAACATGAAGCGTGTCGCCCAGAAAGAGATAATCATAATCCGGCAAACGCGAACGGATGGCATTGGCGATAAACAAGCCGCCTAATCCTGAATCGAAAACGCCGATTTTTTGCCCTTTTTGCATGATTCTCAGGCCGAACTCTTTCTTTATTAACCAGATCGTACTATACTTAACTATATGCCTAAAAACAGAGAATTCTTTCACTCCAGGGAGGCGGCTTTCTAAAGCTGGCCCGATCTCTGGAGCACGCTCTGTTATTTTTCTAAAACTACATAAAAGGTGAAGATATGCAATTAACCGTACAAGGCAAACAAATGGATCTTGGCGACGCGCTGCGCACGCACGTATCCGACAAGCTGGAAGACATCAACACCAAGTATTTTAACCGTGCGATCGAAGCGATTGTCACATTCGTTCCCGAAGGACATTCCTTCGTGAAAACCCATATTTCTATCCGTGTCGGCAAAGACATCATGGTGATTTCCGATGCTATCGAACCGGATCCGTATGTGTCGTTCGATCAGGCCGCGGAAAAAGTTGCCAAGCAATTGCGCCGTTACAAACGCAAGTTGCGCGACCACCACCAGCGTCTTGAAAGTGCGCCAGAAGAACATTTCCTGCCTGCGCGCGATATAACAATTTCAACCGAACAGGACAACGAGCCCGAGACGGAAGCGACATCCGATGATCCTCTGATCATTGCGGAGATCGCCACACAGATTCAGACAATGAGCCCGTCCGAAGCCGTGATGCGATTGGAACTTTCGAACTTGCCCGCCATCATGTTCCGTAACGCCACGCACCATGGCCTGAACATGGTCTACCGCCGCCCTGATGGCAATGTCGGCTGGGTCGATCCGGACGGCAACACAAAATAAGGATATTAATAAAACTTTTTGGATAAACGGGGCCAATGGCCCCGTTTTTTTTGCGGCAATGCACAGACCCTTAATCAAAAATTAAGGTCTGTTTGCTAAAAACCAAACCTCT
>CBFGQF010000075.1:0-8496 GCA_965650865.1 uncultured Alphaproteobacteria bacterium
ATTGCTGGCAATTTTAGTCTGTACGGGGTGTGCCCAGAATGCCGCGTGGCATAGCGATCAGGTAAGCAAAACAGAGAAAAATAATCTTACTGTCGGTACAGTTCAGCGAAGCATACATAAAGGTATGTCTGGCGGACAGGTCGCAGAGGTTTTAGGTTCACCTAATATCGTCTCAACCGATGAAAATGGTCAGGAAGTTTGGATTTACGATAAATTCTACACGGAAGGTGTTGTTTCAGGCAGCAACGGCTGGACATTTGGTCTTAGCAATGTTGCAGCAGGTGCCGCCCGCACATCGCAATCAACCATGACTGTTATCATTAAATTTGGGGCGAATAAAAAAGTTCGTGATGTCGCCTATCATAAATCAAGTTTCTAAGGGGGATACTATGAAACATAAATTTCTAGGTGCTGCTATCATTGCCGCGCTGCTTCTAGCTGGATGTAATCAAACAATTCCTAAAAGTGCTCTGCAAATGAAGCCGGATACTCTTGCAATGCGGCAGCTGCAAACAAGATCTTTTGACACGTCCAATGAAGCAAAACTTTTGTCAGCTGGAGCTTCGGTTCTACAAGATTTGGGGTTTAGTATTGAAGAATCTGAAACTAAGCTCGGCGTTATTCTTGGTGAAAAGGATCGTGATGCCGTGGAAGCAGGGCAGGTTGCCGGCAAAATATTTATGGCGGTCATGTTTGGTGCACATATGGCAATAGACAAAAATCAAAAAATTAGAGCGTCCTTAATCACACGTCCGGTTTCTTCTAAAAAGACTAATCTGCGAATAACAATTCAACGTGTTATCTGGAATGAGCATGGGCAGATATCACGAACGGAAAGCGTTACGGACCAAGAAATATATCAAGATTTCTTTAACAAGCTTTCTAAATCAGTATTTCTAAATGCCAATGAAATTTAAGGGGAAGATTATGAAGTTTCTTAAACTAATGATGCTGGGGATTACAGCAGTTTCAATTTCGGCCTGCCAAACGTCTTCTAAAAGCCATATTATGGAGACATCTGTATCTCAGGTGCAGGCTAGGTCTATCCAAACAAGGGCGTTTAATACGACCAATAAAACTAAAACCTTACGCACTATTATTGCTACATTGCAGGACTTAGGGTTTGTGATTGATAAGGCTGACCAAGAATTGGGTACGGTAAGCGGAACCAAGCTTGACGGTTATCAGTTGAGGATGACTGTTACTGTTCGTCCTCGTGGAAATAAACAAACTCTGGTCCGCGCGAACGCTACATATAATGTCACACCTGTGTTGGATGCGGAACCATACCAGCAATTTTTTGCTGCCTTAGAAAAAGCGATGTTCTTGACTGCGCATCAGGTTGATTAAATTTCTTCCCAACAGAAAACCCGGCTTGAAGCCGGGTTTTTAGTTCTTTGTACTCGGATCCCCATCTGCGCGGGGATGACAGTCTGGCTAGAGGCCTTTATAGATCCCGTTTGTGCGAATGCCCGCTTATGCGGGCATGCCAACGGGATGACGGATTGTGCTTATGATAAGGAGATCCTTCGGCTCGCGGTGCTCACTCAGGATGACAGTTTGGCTAAGGCGCTATGCGCCTAAGCAAACTGTCACTTATCATCCCCCATCTTAAGCGCGGCGATAAACGCGCTTTGCGGGATTTCGACATTGCCGTACTGGCGCATTTTCAGCTTACCTTTTTTCTGCTTCTCAAGGAGCTTGCGTTTACGGGTCGCGTCGCCGCCGTAACATTTGGCCGTCACGTCTTTGCGCATCGCGGAGATATCTTCACGCGCGATGAATTTCGCGCCGATTGCGGCCTGAATGGCGATTTTGAACATCTGCCGCGGGATCAGTTCTTTCAACCGTTCGCACATGCCGCGGCCTCTGCGTTCCGCCTGTGACCTGTGCACCATCATCGACAGCGCATCGACCGGTTCCGAATTCACGAGGATATCCATCTTGATCAAATCGCCTTCCACATATTCATCGAGCGCGTAATCGAAGCTGGCGTAACCACGGGAGATGGATTTCAAACGGTCATAGAAATCGAACACGACTTCGTTGAGCGGCAATTTATACACGATCATTGCGCGGGAGCCGACATAGGTGAGTTCCTGTTGAATGCCGCGCCGTTCCTGACAGAGCTGGAGCAGGCTGCCGACATATTCATCCGGCGTCATGATGGTCGCGCGGATAAAGGGTTCTTCAATCTTGGCGATGCGCGTCACTTCGGGCATGTCGGCGGGGTTGTAAAGATCAATCACATCGCCGTTCGTCAAATGGACCTTGTACACAACGGATGGCGCGGTGGGGATGAGGTCGAGGTCAAATTCACGCTCCAGACGCTCCTGAATGATCTCCATATGCAAAAGGCCCAAAAAGCCGCAGCGGAAACCCATGCCGAGGGCCTGGGAATTCTCTGGTTCATAATGAAGCGAGGCGTCGTTGAGTTTCAGTTTGCCGATGCTCTCCCTCAGTTTTTCAAACTCGGAAGAATCCGCCGGGAAGAGGGAGCAGAACACCATCGGCACGGAGGGTTTGAACCCCGCGAGCGCTTCAGCCGCCGGTGTGCGGTCATCGGTGATCGTGTCGCCGACCATCGTGTCGGAAATATCCTTGATCGCCGCCGTGATAAAGCCCATCTCGCCGGGGCCG
This sequence comes from uncultured Alphaproteobacteria bacterium, assembly GCA_965650865.1. Taxonomy (GTDB): domain Bacteria; phylum Pseudomonadota; class Alphaproteobacteria; order Micavibrionales; family Micavibrionaceae; genus Micavibrio_A. Next base: position 2,641 of record CBFGQF010000075.1, read on the forward strand.
ATGGCGTCGAGCACCACCTTCTTCGGCGTGAACATACCAACGCGGTCAATCTCACGCACGCGGCCGTTGCTCATAAACCTAATCTTCTGGCCTTTTTTCAAATAGCCGTCGATGACGCGGACGAGGATGACCACGCCAAGGTAAGCGTCATACCAACTATCGACCAGAAGCGCCTTGGTCGGCGCATCGGGGTTGCCCTTGGGCGCGGGCAGGCGCGTGACGATGGCTTCCAGAAGATCGGGAATACCGATGCCGGATTTGCCGGAGACGAGGACCGCATCCGATGCATCAAGGCCGATCACATCTTCGATCTGGCGTTTCGCATTCTCCGGGTCCGCCGCCGGCAGGTCGATCTTGTTGATCGTCGGAATGATTTCGTGGTTGTTGTCGAGCGCCTGATACACGTTGGCGAGCGTTTGCGCCTCCACCCCTTGGCTGGCGTCGACGACGAGGATGGAGCCTTCGCAGGAGGCGAGGGAGCGGGAGACCTCATAGGCGAAGTCGACATGGCCCGGCGTGTCCATCAGGTTCAATTGGTATTCGATGCCGTCCTTCGCCTTATAGGCAAGGCGGACCGTTTGCGCCTTGATCGTAATGCCGCGCTCTTTCTCGATATCCATGTTGTCGAGCACCTGCTCCGTCATCTCGCGCTCTTCCAGCCCGCCGCAGGTTTGAATGAGGCGGTCGGCCAGCGTGGATTTCCCGTGGTCGATGTGGGCGATAATCGCGAAGTTGCGGATATGCTCCAATGGTTTGGTTTTTATGGTGCTCATGGGGCCGGAATGTAGGCAAAACCTTGGAAAAGGGCAAGGGGGGAATGGGGGATATCTGGCCTTATTTCTACTGGAAAACCGCGACGCAGCCCTGATTCTGTGCCGTATTCGCGCGCCTGATGTGATCTTCATGCACAAAGCCGGACATTTCAACGCGGTCGGCGGTTATAATATCCACTTTGACAAAGTCGGACTGGGGAATATTCGCCTTGAACTGCACGCACGATCCGCCATCCAGTACTCCAAGGGATGCAGACTGTGTCGAGGCGCTTTCCCGTAAATTCAGGCCGTTGCCGGACACAATGTAAAAATCACGCTGACCGGAAACGGGGCGGACTGTCGGGACGATGGGCTCGGCGGGGGCTATATTGGCAACTGACACCGCCTCCGAGAAAGCGGGGGTTGGTTTTTTTGTTTTGGTTTTTTTACTTGGGTTGTCCGGCTCTACCGCAATGGAGGCTATAGGCTGTGAATTTACTTCCACAGGAATATTGACCGTTGAGGCTACTGTCTCGAAACTATCACTTTGTGGCCTTTTGGTTCCCTGATCGTCGGATATTAAAAGGGGGTAAGTGCTATTGGCAATTTGATATGATGAATTCTGCGCATACCGTATTTTAGGGACGGATATTTCAAATCGTTCCGATCCACGCGTTATCTCTAAAAGAACTTCGCTCGATTCCGTGCCTGTAATATAGATTAAAAGCTGTTTTCTGCGTTCTTCATTATTAAATGCGGCGCCATATATATATCCGTTAATAAAAGAAATTATGTCACCTTTCTTTAAACCAGCTTTATGAGCGGGTCCTTCGTTTACGAGTTCAGCAATTGTAAGATAACCAGCCTGCTCGATTAAAACGGCGCCAATGTCATTTCTGTCAGATTCATAAATAATCATATCGTTCTTCAAATATGGCACTTTGTCCTGATGATACGGATTTTCCGCAGGTGTAGGCAACCGCTGTACGTGTGCTTGCGCCTGAGGTGAATCTGTAATGGGCGCTGGTTGCGGGCGGGGTGGAGCGCTTTTCTGGGTATTGTTCTCTCCCGCCGCCATTAAGAAAGCAATCCCTATACCGGCGAGCCCTCCGACAAAAAGTAATCCTATACCGATATCGGACCCATCGGAGTCTCCTCCGCCACTGCCCGATGAAGGCGCACTTGGTGTGTAACTCGTGCCACTGCTGTCACTGTCACTACTATTGCTACTTCCCCATGACCAATTGTCCGGCTCTTGCCTTCTGGGTGCGGGTTTTGGCGTCGAAAAATAATCTGGGGTTCTAGGCGCAGTTGCTTGTAACATGTCCCTAAACGCGGTCAGGCCGGTCACACGGCAGGGTGTGCCCAGCGGATGCACTGCTCCACAATTTCCGCATAAACCATTCAAATTTACTTGCTCCTTTAGGCGCCAATTATCTGCTTTTCGTTATTATTTATATTGCCTTCATTTTAATTTCAATAAAAATATGTGGCGGTTCCCATGTATTCAAAACAAACCCCATCTTCCCATGGAACGGAAAGGGCGGTAGGGTCGTTGGCGGGCGGAGTTACCCCCCGAACCATAGACAGACCAAGACAGATAAGGATTAACCATTATGTTCAAAAGATCCCTGATTTTGCCGGCGCTGGCCGTGCTCGCCCTTGCCGCTTGCGACGACAACAACGCCGAGCAGACAAGCTCCACCGACACAACAACAACGGCGAGTGAAGTGGCCCCGGCCACAGGCGAGGCCGATACAACCACGACAACCGCCCCTGCCATGACAGAAACGCAGGAATACACACCGACGACCAACCCGGAAACCATGGGTGGCGGCGGCGGCGGCATTCCCGATGAACAAAGAACGGCCACGGAAAACGACACAATGGGCAATGCCGGCCCGACGGAAGGGATGAGCGCCGATGAAACGCCCGCCGCGCCAAACCCCGAGACTTTCAATGAAGAAGCCGCCACCGACGCGGTGGATGATGCCACATGCGGCGATTACAGCGCATGGGTGGGGCAGCCGGTGGATGAAGCGGCCCTTACCGAAACCGGCAAGGTCTACCGCGTGATGAAGGCGGGCGATGCCATGACTATGGACCACAATCCGGACCGCATCAATGTGGAACAGGATGATGCCGGAATCGTCACTCGCGTTTGGTGCGGTTGATTTTGGCCTGCCTGATTTTCTCCGGCGCTGCGTTATTCGTTGCTCATGTATAGCAATACATTTCGCGCCTCATGCCTTGCGCCGTAAAAAATCCGTTTGGCCAATTTGGTAATGCCCGCAGCACAAACGCTGTTCGTCAAAAAGCGTGATATGCGCCTAGTCCATAGCCAAATCCTGATCGTTGGATAAGAATAAAAAACCGCCCGAAAGGGCGGTTTTTGGATTTTCTTGTTTTATCAGCCTGTCATTGAAAGGCTCGGGTTATTATTGGCTAGGTTGCGATGCATTTCGTTGCCAACTTCCTGAGTTCTTTCTGCAGGTACAGCACCAAGTGCCGCTGTTTGATAAACGCTGCCTGTCAAGAACGATGGGCCGCCAACGGTCACGGGGAGGGAAGCCATTGGGCCTACCGGTGTGCCGTTTGCAAATTGCCGGGCTTCATCATTCGCGGTTTCAATCCGCTGTGGCGCAGGAGTCCCATTGAAAACCTGAAGGTCCTGTCCAACCGAATCTTGAACTTTTGGGACGTAATGTTCTGCAAAGGCCTGAACATAAGGATCTTGTGTCCACATTGCGGTCAAACCAGCAAGACCATTGAAAAGGCCTGCAACCATGCCGCCATCTTGGAAACCGGTTAGGGCTTTCATCGCATCAGCGAAGGCTTGCGGGTCTTGTAAAATTTTCAGGAAAGTACCCCATGGATCTGTTTCCAGTTCAGCAAAGATGCCTGCGGCTTCGATGCGGTTGTCCCGTAAACCAAATGTTCTCATAGCTTGATGATAGCGGTTACGTGTGTTCGCATCCGAAGGATTTTGTGAAGCCGCAACACCTGCTTCAACAACTTCGAACGCTTGCTCACCTGTCAGGTTTGGGTTCTCTGCAACCTGCTTTAAAACCTCTGTGAAGTTCGCGCGGGTTTGGGCATCTTGAAGACCTGCCGCTGCCGCATTCATATCGATCGGCGAGCCCGGCGCGCCAAGCTTTTCATTCATGACTTTCAGGAATGTCGGGTCTTTAACAACAGCGTCTTTCAGTGCTGCCGCAAAATTCGGATCGGAACGGGCGACATCAAGAATTGGTTTGGCAGCAGGGTTGGCGGCTTCAAAAGCGTCAAGCAACTGGCCCGGTTCTTTCGTGCCAATCAATTCACGAAGGGCTTGCATCTGAGCATCGCCGGAAAGATCTTTAATTCTATTAAAGTCTTCGCCTGCGGCCATTGGAAGACCAAAAACGATTGGTGTATCAGTAAGCTTGGCCAAGAAATTCAATTTGGCTGCGTCTGACATATGGGCGGAAGGGGCCGGAGCCTCTTGCCCTGCTGTTTGACCTGTAACCGGATTTACTGGAACGCCAACCATGTTCAATTCCCTTTATCTAACCTTATGCCCCTATTGTACGAAATCGGATAAACCGAATGCAAATTTACAAAGGGGAGGCGTAAAAACATAATATATTCCAATAGTTTATATATGTTTAACGGATTTTGCCGTTTTCGCCGATTCTTCAAAATTAAAGGCCGCTGGAGGGCGGCCTTTATTGTTCGTTATGCTGGAACTGCTTCAGGAATATAACCTGAGGGGCGGTTGCGGTTGTTCGCTTTTGGCATCTGGCTTGTCCCCTTGTTCGGGTTGAAGTGAGCCATTGGTCCCGGTGCTTCGCCACCCATCGCGGCTTCCATGCTTGGGAAGATCGTTTGATCTGCCGCTGCTGTTTGGAATACTTCTCTTGGCGTTGTTGGCTCAACAGAAGCTGTTTGTGTCGGAGCGGGTGTTGTTGCCGCAGGTGCCGCAAAGTCACCGCTATGTGTCGCATATTCAAATATGGTGCGGATACCGGATTTATCAGGTGTCCATTGCTCGCCCATTGTTGCTTCCACTGTGCTACGGATACCTTCACGGGCAAGGTCGCTAGCGCCCAGCAGGCCAAGGCCGGTTGTATTGATAGCGGCTTCAACTGTCCCAGTTGCGAGTTCTGTACCTGCACGGCCCCATTCACCGTTCATCGCATAACCGAAAGCGGCGGCACCAGAGAAGGCGAGAGTGATCGCACCACCCACGAATGGGATTTTTTTAGCGCCGATCTTCATAGCATCGTCAACAAGGCCAAGGCCTTCAGTTGCCACTGTTTTAACGCCCATGCCCATGGTTACAACTTGGCCAGCGCTCATGGCATCCATAACTGTTTTTTCTGCGCCATCAAGGCCTTCAGGTGTAGGAGTTACGCCGTCGCCAGTCGAGGCTTCCGCAGGTGTAGTGCTCAAGGCAGAGATACCGAAGAATGATGCTGTTCCAAGACCAGCCCAAGCCAAGCCCCTAACAAGTTTGGATCTACCAGAACCGCCCTTTATAGTATCGTCAGCGTTATCAACGACAGTCTCGATTGCGGCAGAGGCTTCACCCTTAGCAACGGTCATTTTGCCGTCCGGGCCATCACCTGGAGGGGGCGTGTTGTTGCCACCGCCATTTGTAGGACCACCATTTGGGCCGCCTTTGCCTTTGAATGCATTGATGCCACCTTTAACGGCAGCAGTACCTGCCAATCCCGCAAGGCCCAACGCGAGGCCAGATTCCATAGTGGCAACGCCAGCATTGCCGCCATCCAATTGGTCAGGAACGAATTCTTCAACGCCGTTAAGAGCATTTCCTACAGGACTATTGGCAGTTTTGTGCTTATTGAGTTTATCTTTCAAGAAGTTATTAAGGCCTGGCAAATATTTATCGCCGCCAAAATCTTCGAGCAATTTCTGAATAAGACCGTAGATTCCGTAGAGAAGTTTGTTTTGACCAGCTTCCGCTTCCGATGTCTCGTTCATCGTCAGAACAGAGGACCAAATAGAGTGGCCGATACCTGTAGAAGCTAGAGCCGTACCTACAGCGGTTATACCAGCAGCCCAAATACCTAATTTCTTAGGTGCTCCACCGCCAATTCCT
>CBFGQF010000076.1:0-8356 GCA_965650865.1 uncultured Alphaproteobacteria bacterium
TTTTTCGAGCGCACAGTCAATGACATAACGAAATCCGCCGCGATGCCGGGACAACTCAGCCGTGACGACATTCACCTTGCGAAAAAACTAATGCTTCAAGAAAAACTAAAAGACGTTCATACTTATCTGGAGACCTATCCATCCAGATGAGTGTTTGACCTATGAACTATTCAAGAGCCTCTATTGCCGGTGCCGCCATCGGTTTTACCCTGTTGTTCGGGGCCATTTTGATAGGGACCAACAATTTCGCAGGCTTCCTGAGCCTTGAAGGCCTCATGATCGTCGTCGGCGGATCACTCGCCGTTGCCTTCATGAGCTTCGAGGCCAAGGATGTGATAACCGCCCTGAAATCCATCGGTTTGATGTTTCAGGAATCGCAGGCCAAGCACCACACACTGCAAAAAGACCTTGTCGAGATTATCAACTGGGCGCGGATCGTCCGCGAGCGCGGGCTGCGCGGTCTTGAAGATGAAACGGGCAAGACGGGCATCGAAGACCCGTTTGTCAAATACAGCCTTGATATGGTCATGAGCAATTACAAGCCTGAAGAAATCCGTAACATGATGGAAACCGCCGCCGATGCGATGTATGAGCGCGACACGATTCCATCACGCATATTGATGGCAATGGCAGGCCATGCGCCGGCCTTCGGGATGGTCGGAACACTCGTCGGGATGGTAATTATGCTCGGCAACCTCGATGGCGATATGTCGAATATCGGCGCAGGGCTTTCTGTATCACTGCTTGCGACATTGTACGGGGTCGTCACCGCACGGATGGTCTATATGCCGGCTTCCGCCAAACTGCAGCAGAAGCAGGAGGCGATGCGGTTTCGCAACCAGTTGATCACCGAAGGGCTGGTCCTTCTCGTCGAAAACAAATCGCCGCGCTATATTCAGGATCATCTCAATTCCTTCCTGACATTCGAAAGCCATTACGACATCGACGCAGGCGTTTATAAACAGGTCAAGTTATGAGCTTTCATATCAAGGACCGCCGGCGCAGCAAGGAAGAGCAGCATGTCGATGACTGGCTGATGACCTATGCCGACATGATTACGCTGCTTTTATGTTTCTTTGCCGTATTTATTGCCATTTCGGTTGTAGAGGAAGACAAGTTCGAAAACGCCAAGAAGAAGGTTGTTGAAACCTTTGCCGGCTCCACCTCCGACCATATGAAGGGGCAATATGCCCTGCCGCCGACCCCGTTCGATACACCGCCTTCCGCCGAAATGCCGTTCGAAGCGTTGCCTTCCATCGTCGACCGGTTCAACAAGGACGAAGAGAATGTCGAGGTGGAAAAGGGTGACCGCATCACGACGATCGAAATGAACTCCGCGCCTTTTTACAATGTCGGATCGGCCAATCTGAATGCCGAAGGCCTTGAATTGCTCGATGAATTGTTGCCGACCCTTACCTCGCAGGAATATGATGGTTATACGATTTCGGTGGAGGGCTATACCGACGATTCCCCCATCCGCACCGCGCAATTCCCCTCCAACTGGGAGTTATCCACCGCCAGGGCCGCCGCCGTTGTCCGCTATCTGACCGAAAAAGGTGTGCCCGCCCAGCGTCTGCGTGCCGTGGGATATGGCTCTGCCGTACCCAAAGTCCCGAACCGCGACGAGGCCGGAAGCCCCCTTCCGGACAACCAGGCGCAGAACCGCCGCGTCGTCATTCGCCTTGAGAGAATCGAAAAGGCGAAGTAGACCCGCCCCATATCTGTATGGATTATCTATGGATTGCTTCGTCAGGTCCGCAATGACGGCTTTACATCAGGCGAAAATATGAAAAAATGTTGTTCTTGATCCTTCAGGAGTAACCAAGATGAACCAGCTCTTCCGCCGCAAACCCATCAATGCCGATCTGCACAATACGGGCCTGAAACAATGCCTGTCCGCCTTTGACCTTGTCCTCCTTGGCATCGGCGCGATCATCGGCACGGGGATTTTCGTCCTGACGGGCGTCGCGGCCGCGACCATGTCCGGTCCCGCCGTGGTTCTTTCTTTCGTGGTGGCGGGGATTGCCTGCACCTTCGCGGCGCTCGCCTATTCCGAACTCGCTTCCAGCGTCGGCGGATGCGGGTCCGCCTATGGTTATTCCTATGCGGCCTTTGGTGAATTCATCGCCTGGATCATCGGTTGGGATTTGATCCTTGAATATGGTGTGGCCGTCGCCGCCGTTGCCAACGGATGGTCCGGTTATTTCAACAATGCCCTGACCGCCATCGGAATGGGGCTGCCGCATTCCCTGACCGCCGGTCCGTTTGCCGCAGACCCCGGGATCGTCAATCTTCCTGCCGTGCTGATCATCCTCGCCCTTATGATGATGCTGATCCGCGGCGTCAGCGAAAGCGCCAAGATCAATGCCGTCATGGTCTTCATCAAGCTTTTGACCATTGCCGTGTTCATCGGGGTTGCCGTTTTCCATGTAAATCCCGAAAACTGGTCGCCCTTTATGCCGTTCGGATGGTTCGACCATAACGAGCTGGGCAAGCCTGTCGGCATTCTGGCGGGGGCCTCGCTCGTCTTCTTCGCCTATGTCGGATTCGATGCGGTTTCGACCGCCGTGGAGGAAGCCAAAAACCCCAAGCGCGATGTGCCGATCGGGATTATCGGCAGCCTTGTTTTCTGCACGCTGATCTATGTCATTGTCTCTGGTCTTTTGACCGGTGTCCTGCCCTATCCGGAACTGAACGTATCATCCCCGGTCGCCTTCGCCTTACAACAGGTTGGCGTTAATTGGGCTTCCGCGCTTGTTGCCACGGGCGTGATCACCGGCCTGACCACCGTTATGCTGGTCCTTTATTATGCCCTGACCCGCATCATCCTTGCGATGTCGCGCGACGGCCTGATCTCCAGCTTCTTCGAAACGGTAAACGACAAGACCCAAACGCCGGTACGCACCACCGTTTTGTGCGGTATCGTTATGGCCGTGATGGCCGGTTTCGTCCCGCTCGGCGCGCTGGCTGAGCTCGTCAATATCGGCACACTCGCAGCCTTTGTCATGGTATGCGGCGGGGTGATCTTCCTGCGCAAAGCCCACCCCGACATGCCGCGCCCGTTCAAGATGCCGTTTGGCATCGTCCTGCCTGTCCTTGGCGTTCTCTCCTGCGGTGCTTTGATTGCGTTCCTGCCCTATGAAACGCATCTTCGTTTCGTTGGCTGGCTCGCCCTTGGCATGGTTATTTACTTTGTCTACGGAATCCGGCATAGCAAACTGGCAAAATGATTGATTTTCTGGTTGCCATATTTCTGGGCTTCGTCGAGGGGCTGACAGAATTCCTGCCCGTCTCTTCGACAGGCCACCTGATCCTTCTGACGGAAGGGCTGGACTTCCCCTCGCCGGAAGGCTTTGTCTTCGAGGTTCTGATACAGCTTGGCGCGATCATGGCCGTTGTCGTGCTCTACCGCAAAAAATTCTGGGATACGGCCATCGGTATCACGCACGATCCGGTAGCGCGGCGCTTTGCCCTCAATATCTTCCTTGGCATGGTACCCGCGCTGGTGCTCGGTTATTTCTTTCACGGCTTTATCAAGAACGTTCTCTATAGCCCCCATGTCATCGCCACCACGCTCGTCCTTGGCGGGATCATCATTCTTCTGGTCGACAAACGATTTACCACGCCGAGAACCGAAACCATCGATGATGTAAGCCCCAAGCAGGCGTTTCTGATCGGTTGTTTCCAGTCCATAGCGCTCATCCCCGGCGTTTCGCGTTCCGGCGCCACGATCATCGGCGCGCTCGGGCTTGGCCTCTCACGCAAGGCCGCCGCCGAATTCTCTTTCTTCCTTGCGGTTCCGATCATGATTTGCGCCGTGGTTTATGATGTGTTCAAAAACTGGGAGGGTTTTATCACCTATCCGCGCATGGACCTCGTCGCCGCAGGCCTTCTCTCCGCGTTCATCACCGCGATGGTCGTTATCAAGGCCGCGATGGCGGTGATCTCCCATTACGGGTTCACGCCGTTCGCTTATTACCGCATTCTTGTCGGCCTCGCTGCGTTTTTCATATTTTGGTAAAAAACTGGACAAGGGCGGCGGTGCGGCCTATCCTTTTGCGCAAGGCACAATTTAATCCCACCCGGTCCCTTTATGAATATACCTCCACAAACCCTCTCCCCGGACACCGACGCGCCAGCCCAAGATAGCCATGGGCATTCCGCCAAGAATTTCCGTCTTCTGCTGATAGGCTGTATCGGCGTGGTTTATGGGGATATCGGGACCAGCCCGCTTTACGCCTTCCGCGAGGCCGCAAGTCATTTGGGTGGCGGCAAAATCAATCCCGCGGAAATTCTCGGCATTCTTTCCCTCATTGTGTGGGCCATGACGATTATCGTCACGGTCAAATATGTGCTTTTTCTTTTACGCACCGACAACCGTGGCGAAGGCGGCATTCTTTCGCTTATGGCGCTCGCACAACGCGGCGCATCGAAAAAGGCAGGGATCGTCTTTTTGGCGGGGATCAGCGGCGCGGCCCTGTTCTTTGGCGAAGCCGCCATTACGCCCGCCATTTCCGTTTTATCGGCGATGGAAGGGCTGCACCTAATTACGCCGGCACTCGATAAATACGTTTTGCCATTCACAATCCTGATCCTCGTCATATTGTTCAGCGTCCAGCGCCACGGCACCGGCCATATGGCACGTTTCTTCGGACCCATCACCGTTTTCTGGTTTCTCGTGCTCGGCGGGATAGGGCTTTACTGGATTGTCCGTAATCCCATCGTCCTGTTGGCCTTTTCACCACACTATGCGGTAGAGTTCCTGTTCTCCCATGGATTTCTCTCCTTCGTCGTGCTTGGCTCAGTCTTCCTCGCCGTCACAGGCGCCGAAGCACTCTATGCCGATCTGGGCCATTTCGGGCGCAAGCCTATTCAATATGCGTGGCTGTTTTTGGTGTTCCCGTGCCTTGCCCTTAATTATCTCGGACAAGGTGCCATGCTCATCAAGGCCGGAACCCCTATCCCCAACACATTCTTCATGATGTTTCCGGAATGGGCCCTGATCCCTGTTGTCGCTCTGGCGACCATGGCGACCATCATCGCAAGCCAGGCCGTGATTACCGGCGCGTTTTCCGTGGCGCGACAAGCCATGCAGCTTGGCCTTTTGCCTCGCCTTGAAGTGCGCCATACATCGGAATCGCACGAAGGGCAGATTTATATGCCCAAGATCAATATGATGCTGATGTGGACGGTTTTGCTGCTTTGCCTCATCTTCCAGTCATCCACCAATCTTGCCGCCGCGTATGGTATCTCCATCACGGCGACCATGATGCTTTCCTCCATCCTGATTTTTTTCATGATCGCCAAGATATGGAAGAAAGGTTATTTACTGGCAGGACTTATTACCATTCCCTTTTTCCTTGTCGAAACAGTGTTCTTCTCTTCAAACCTGCTTAAACTTTTCGACGGTGGATTTGTGCCCTTGTTACTGGGGGTCTATATCGTCCTTATGGTCATTACGTGGGTCAATGGCACGCGTTACGTAACCATCAAAGCGGCACGGCAGAGCATTTCCATGATCGACCTTGCCGAGATGCTGGAGCGCGATCCACCCGTAATCGTCCCCGGCACAGCGATCTTCCTGACCAGCGACCAATCGGTTGCCCCGGAAACAATGATGCAGAATTTGAAACATAACCAGGTTCTGCATGAGAAGAATATCATCCTGACTATTTCCGTGTGCCCCATACCGCGTGTGCCGATTGAGCAGCGGATCGAGGTAGAGTCCATCAATTCCCACATGATGCGCGTGATCGTCAGTTTCGGTTTCATGGAAACACCGAACGTACCGGCAGCCCTGTATCGCGCGAAAAGTCTGGGATATGATATCGATGTGGAGCACGCGTCATTCTTCCTCGGCCACCGCAAATTTATCGCCGACCCGCATCACGGCCTTCCGCTATGGCAGGACAGCATCTATATCGCGATGGCCAAAAGCGCGGTTGACGCCACCGATTATTTCCGCATTCCGCCCTCGCAGGCCGTGGAGATCGGGACCCGGCAGATTGTCTAAGAACGGGCCGCAATTATTTGCCGCTTTAGCCGTTTGTTGGCGGGACTATCGTTATAGGGTTCAAGGATGACGACGTTTTCTGCGCCACACGGTATTTTTTCAAGCCTCTGTCTGCCGCTTGCGGGCTGCATGCTTCTTGGCGGGTGCACGCTTGGTAATATTTTGCGCGGCGGCGTTGAAACCAGCTATACGATGCATGGTTTGGAAAGCGATCAGGAAACACAAGCCTATCTGCAATCCATTCTTGAAGAGCGGCAGGATGAAAAAACAAAAACATTCGCAGACGATGAAGACCCCGCGTTGCGTGCACGGCAGGAGGAGTATCTAGAACAGACGGTGCGCGCCGATCTTTTAAAAGCCCTGCATGCAAAAGGATATTACAGCGCCGAGATCAAGTTTATCGATGGGCAGAAATCCCTGAACGGCCGGTACGACATCACTTATGGCCCGCAATATACAATTTCGGGCCTATCTGTCGCCCCAGAATTATATCTGGAATCACTGCCTCGCGGGGCGCCATCGACCGGAGATATTTTGGATGCAGGGAAAATTCTGGTCTCGCAAGCCGAACTTCAAAGGAATATAGGCAAAGACCGTTGTTATTTTTTCCTGTCCGTCAACAACCGCGTCAAACTGGACAAAAGGCGTCACACGGGCATGGTTGATTTTGTCGTCGATGCTGGCCGCGAGGGACATTTCGGTGAGGTAGCATTTACAGGAAGTCAAACCGTCAGGCCGTCTTATCTGCGCCGCCTTCTCCCGTGGAAGGAGAACGATTGTTTCCGCCGGGACAAATTGGAAAGTTATAAAACCACGCTGTTGCAAAGCGGGCTTTTTGCGCAGGCCGATATAATCCTGCCTCCGGATGGGCCGCGGGAAGACGGATCCGTGCCAATCACCGTCAACCTGAAGGAACGCGCGCACCGCACGATCAGCGCAGGTCTGACGTACTATTCAGATGAAGGGCCGGGCGGTGTTTTGGGATGGGAGCATCGCAATTTTTTCGGGGCGGCTGAGAGATTGAAGGCGGAGCTGAACATCTCTCAACTCAAACAAAGTATTGGCGCAGACTTTAACAAGCCTTATTTCATGCGTGATGACCAGACATTGTCCCTCAACACCGAACTGCGCCGTCAGGACACCGACGCGTTCGAAGAATACGCATATGATGCAGGCGGATCCGTTTCGCGCAAATTCGGAAAACATTTATCTGGTTCTACCGGCATAAAGGCCTCTATCCTGCGGATCAACGATCACACGTTGAACACAACGGAAACTTACGGCCTTTTATCCGCGCCGCAAACCCTGTCCTATGATACGCGTGACGACAATCTGGATCCGAAAAAAGGAATCAACCTTTCCCTACTGGGCCAGCCGTTCTTCGATATTCTCGGGCAGGCCGATCCCTTCTTTAAATTGCAGGCAAGCGGCAGCGGTTACATATCCTTCGGCGCTGGCAATAAAGTCACGCTTGCAACCAAAGCCAGTATCGGCACTATTCAAGGCGCAGATATCGATGCTATTCCCGCAACAGAGCGTTTCTACGCGGGCGGCGGCGGATCGGTGCGGGGGTATGGTTATCAGGAAGTCGGCCCGGAAGTGAACGGGGAACCAAGCGGCGGCGCATCACTTGCCACCCTCTCCTTTGAACTGCGTACGAAATTCACCGAAAAATTTGGCGGGGTTGCGTTCATCGACGCCGGTAGCGTCACCGAAGAAAGCGAGCCAGATTTTAGCAATATGGCGGTCGGCGCGGGGATCGGGGTACGCTATTACACATCCTTCGGACCGGTGCGGTTTGACATTGCGACGCCGCTAACCCAGAAAGACAATCTAGACCAGAATTACCAGTTCTACATTAGTATCGGGCAGGCATTCTGATGGTTTCTTTACTACAAAAATCAGCAACAGTTATCGTACAGGGACTTCTTTCTCTCTGCGCGCTGCTCTTTATCGGCCTGATTGTGATTCAGTTGACACTCGTGATAGGCATCAATGCCATCAGTGCGGGTGCCGGCACAGATTTCATAGCCGGCAAAATCAACCAAGCCCTCGCGCCAAGCGGATATGATGTTGCATTCGATGGATTATATTACGACCCCGTACGGGGAATTTCCATCCATAACCTCAGCATTTCAGACAATCGGGGACAGTTCCTGACGATGGATCGTTTCTCGCTCGCGGCGTCTTTCCTGCTCAGCCCGCTTCAAACAGTGGAACTGTCTGCCAGAGGCGGAACACTGACACTGGAGCGCATTCCAGTAACGCAGGATACCGAAGAATCTGAGATATCAGAACCAATCACGCCTTTCGCGGCACCGGATATTTTCTTTCGCAAAATTA
>CBFGQF010000077.1:0-8058 GCA_965650865.1 uncultured Alphaproteobacteria bacterium
GTTCATTAAAGTAATCTCTCCAAATTGGGAAAGAGGCGATAACAGAACATGGAAGGCAAGATACGACAAATCAAAGGAAGCCTATTTTACAATTGAGGACGAAGAATTTTGGGCATTGGTTGAAGCAGAAAAACTTAACCTAAAGGGAAGAGATAGCATTAAGGTGCAATGGGCATATGTCCTAGAAGGAAACAAGCGCAAGAAAGTTAGAGTGCTTAAAGTTCTAGAGTACAATGGGCAAGAATTAGCCTCCCCCCTTGAAGATGATAGACTTAATGAATTGCTACATGGTCACAGCAAGGCGGAAAAAGAACAGCCAGACTTATTTGATTAAGCACATAAAAAAATTGATCTAAATTTTTACAGAGGGAATAAATACAACATAAGCTAAGGCTTTCCCCATAGGGGCATGTAATTTTAATGCCACATATCTAATCGGAATAGACCTGCTATACATTTGTGCAATAACCGACCTAATTTGGCCCCACAGAAGCCCTTACAGAGCCTTTAGGGACGACAGGCCACCCTTTCCTATCCAAAACCTCAACGCTTATCAGCGACTCTTAAAATTGAAAACAAGGGCTATTGACACCGAATCATGGTTTGTGGAACATAAAGGGGAGACGGATAACCCAGCTTTTCTGAGGCTTTCAGGTTATTTCAACGATTTAGAACAATGGTAGCGTTTCCCTCCGTCTCCGCCAGCCCCCTTGCGTTTCATGAGGCAAAGCCGTGACAGCCCCCACACATTCGGTCAGTACAATCGGGCGCGGCGCCTTCTGGTCTGTATTGAACCAGTTGATAGGGCAAGTCCTCTCCCTTCTCGTTTTTCTTGTCGTTGCAAGATATGTGTCGAAAGAGGATTTCGGGATTATGGCGACCTGTATGATCGCCGTAGAAATCTTCCGGCAGGTTCTTATCGAAACGATGGGCTCGACGATCTACTCGCGCAAGCGCGCCGACGAACATGACTATACGGCAGGTTTCTTCATAATTGCCTTTTTTGGAATCCTTGCCGCGGCCATAACCTTCGCTCTTGCCCATCCGGCAGAGGCGCTTTTCGGCTATGACAACATCGCACCGACATTGCAATGGATATCCATCATTCTGCTGGTCAGCGGCTTATCCAAAATGCACGAAATATGGCTTGTCAAACATCTGCAGTTTAAAAAACTGGCCATACGCTCCATCTTTACCGTTTCCATCGGCGGGGGCATTGGCATTTATATGGCCATGCACGGTTACGGGTTGATCAGCCTTATTACGCAGCAGCTTATCATCTCCATAGTCAATCTGGTATTTCTATGGAGCGCCACACCATGGCGGCCAACGCTTCAGATTCGCCGGGATAGGGTAATATCCATCCTGTCCTATTGGAAATTCATGGCGCTGACATCGCTGGCGTCGATGTCAAATGCACAGGGCGATGTTTTCTTTTCATCCTATTATCTCGGCCCGGTTATGACCGGTATTTATAACGCGGCGAAACGATTGACCGCCGCCGTACAAATGATCCTTGGCGGGCTGCATAGCGTTGCCCTGCCGGCACTTGCCTCCCTGTCACACGAAAAGAAACGGTTTCAGAAATCATTCCTGACGACCGTTTCGATGAGCACCATCATGACGGCCCCCCTCTATCTGGGTATAGCCGTTCTATCCGAAGATCTCATAGCGGTGCTCATGGGCGATAAATGGATCGAAACAGCGCCGGTCCTTAGCCTTCTGCTCATATCCGCCTTCTTTAGCAGCGCCGGACAATATGCCGTTCACGTTATGCTGATTGAAGACAAGGCACACTGGCAGACGATCATGGGCTATATCAGTGCGGCACTCAACATTGCCCTCCTGATTGTTTTTGCACGCTTTGGCCTGATCCCGCTGGCGTTGGCTCTGCTTGTTAAGAATATATTGTTCCTGCCGGTCAATGCGTATCTTGCGCTTAAATTGCTTGATCTTCCATGGCGGGCTTATCTCTACAGAATCCTTGTGCCAACCTTCTTCGCGCTCGGTATGGTTTCATTTATTTCGTACACAAAGGATGCAACTGATTTCCTTCCTATCTGGAACATCGTGGTCTTTGCGCCGTTTGGCGCCCTTGTCTATGCCATCTTTTATATTGTATTTGATCGCAGAACATTCATGGAGGCATACGGGATGGCCCGCCAGGTTCTACATAAATCACCCTCCGCAAACGCCCGCAAAGAATAAAAGAATAACCGCTTACACTTCGCATCGGGGGAACCATACTCGCCGCGTCTCATTGGCCTTACCGTATGACCAAAAACAATACGGGAGAAACGCCATGACAAAATCCAGCATCGACCATTTGCCCAACAACATGAAGGATTGCATAACCGCTTGTTGGGATTGCAGAACCCTATGCCAGAAAACACTGTTTCATCATTGCCTTGAAATGGGCGGAAAGCATGTAGAACAACACCATGTTCGCCTGATGATTGATTGCATGGAAATATGCCAGACCTCCGCAGATTTCATGGTGCGCGGATCAGATATGCACGGGGCCGTTTGCGCGGCCTGCGCGGAAGTCTGTCACGCCTGCGCAGATTCCTGCGAAGAAATCGGCGGCGACGAAATGATGGCTTGCGCCCAGTTATGCCGGGAATGCGGCGAACTTTGCGATGATATGAGCCTGTCTTCGGGACGCGCGGGAGGCGAGGATTCTATCGAATCGGGCATTACGCTTGTGTAGATAGGGATCAAAAAGATAACAAAATAAAAATCGACCAATAAGAACAGGGATCGTTTTGATCCCTGTTCTTACTTTGGTAATTACGCCATCAAACCATTTCCTGAATATGGACTGCCTGCGCATGATGCTGCCTCATAATGACTTTCGCCAGCATTTCACGGTGCTCGTCGGGCGTGCGCACCCAAAGAAGCAAGCCTCCCTTTTCAATCTGTTCTTGAATATGATCATTGTAATTATCGCCAAGCAGCTTGGTCAGGATTGCCCCGATGGCGCCGCCACCGGCGGCCCCCAGAACCGCGGCCCCAACCATCGCAGGCATGGCTACCGCTCCCGCTGTTAAAGCCAGCGCCATCGCCCCGACATAGGCCGATCCGCCAATCAGGGCGGATGCACCTATGGTTTGTTCTTCGGGCCGCGCGGGCGCTTGGCGCGGTGTATGCGGATTGTCCATGACCTTATAGGGGTCAACCGTTTCCTGCCTGAAAACGTCTTCCAACTCACCGCGCTGTCCCATAACGGATATATCGTGACGCGGAAAAGCAGATCCTTCCAATGTACGGATGCAATCCTGCAAATCCTGCACATTTGTAAACACACCTACCGCCTCCTTAAACATTCCGGGGACAGGTGCCGATTGTTCGTTATGTGCCTGTGTCGTTGTAAAACTCATTGGTCACCTTCCTTTTTGTACAGGTGACCAACGGATATGCAAGCGAGTGGTTCCGGGAATAATGATCTCTAAGATATTGATTCGAAAAGCGCAGCGGCAAACGCTGAAAGCGTGTCATCGCGGGCGCCCATGATAATCACCCGGTCGCCTTTTTGCAGGTTTTTCAAAATCATATCCGCAACGGCCCCGCGGTCATCCGCCAGATGGGCCTCAACACCCAATCTTTGCAATTCATCCACGACATCCTTTGATCCGATGGTTTTATCGACCGTTCCTCCCAGATAAAGGGGCTCGGTCATATAAACGATGTCACCCGCGGCCAGATGATCGGCAAAAGATTGCGCCACTTCCTGCCATGCCAGTTTGAGAAAGCCATAGCCATGCGGTTGGAAGAACACGTGGAGCCTGCCGGGAAATTCGCGCAACGCTGACAGGCTTGCTGCAATCTTATCAGGGTTGTGGCCAAAATCGTCAATCACGGCAATTCCGTTTTTTTCGCCAACAAGCTCCATCCGTCGTTTGATGCCCGTAAAGCGCGCCAGTATCTGGGCGGCGCGCATCAGGGGAATGCCCAGCGAAACGGCGACGCTGACCGCGGCCAGGGCATTTTGCAGATTGTGCAATCCCGGTAATTGCAAATTCAATACGGCGCTTTCACCCTTGTAAAAAATTTTGGCCTCTGCGGCAAACGGCTTCAAAACAATATCCCTCACGACAAGATCGCTTTGCGCGCCTTCCTCTATGCTGTATGACAATGCTTTCTTATCGCCACTTAAAATTTCCGCGATATGGTCATCGCTGCTATTCACAATCGGCGTTCCGGCCTTGGATAGAAAATCCCCGAACAACGCCTTCAATTCCGGCAAGGGTTTGTGATCGAGCGTGATGTTATGCACCAATGCAATATCGGGATTGTAAAATGCGATTGATCCATCGCTTTCATCGGCCTCTGTCACAAACACATCGCCCGCCCCGACCAGGGCGGTGGCATAAGGGTTGTCACCGGAATAATTGCGGAATATCCCGCCATTCATAACAACGGGGTCCATTCCCGCTTCCTTCAAAAGGAAACCGATCATACCTGTGGTGGTGGTCTTACCGCTTGTGCCGGCAATCGCAATGCGCGTTTTTGCGCGGTTGAAATATTCGGCCAGAATATCGGCGCGCTTACGAATGGGTATCCCCACCTTCTTTGCCGCCGCGACATCGGGAATGGAATCTTCCACCGCTGCCGAAATGACAAGCGTATCGATCCCGGCTTGAATGCCGCTACCGTCCTGCGGGAACAGTCGAATGCCCTGCCGTTCGATCCATTCGAATTTTTCCGGGGTGCGTCCCTGATCGCGTGAACGGTCCGAGCCTTCAACCTGATGGCCCAGTCCTTTTAGTATAATTGCAAGCGGCAGCATACCGCTCCCGCCGATGCCGCAGAAAAAATAACGCATGGTCATACCGTTTAGTTGTTCTGGAACACGTTCGGGTTCATCGACCGGTTTAATTCCTCCGCCGTGCTACCGCGGGGAACGGCTGAAGGCGCCGGTGGAACGGCGGGCCCGCCGGACGCTCCGGATACGCTGCCCGGCATCGGCGTTATACCATCACCGCCGCTCACGCCCGGCTGGGACTGCGTGGCAAAAGGGTTGCCTGTCTCGCGGTCACGCTTGCGGACTTCGTTTTTGAGGAAGGCCTTATCGCTATCCAGACGGGGAACCGACGGGCCCATATATTCAATCGGCTGGTCATACGGGTTCGGCGCATCCTTGTTGTGGTAATCCGGCATTTCAAAACCAAGGGTGGGCACGCCGACAAAATCCACCGTGATGGTTTCAGGATATTCATAAAGGCCCTTGGCGAAATAATCGAACGTCACCCCGGGAATAACGCCGGTTGCGACGTTACCGATCGCCCACTTGTTACCATCGCTTTCAATCGACATTTTACGGTAGCGGTTGCCGCTGGCGTAACATTCCACGACGATGTCCGATTCATTGCGCATCACCTGCACCGTTTCACCGGACACCACGGCATAGCGGATACCGTTATCGAGCGTACATTCGGCCTCGGTCGCCCCCGGTGTCAGGATCGTCACATCCTGCGCCTGACCATCGATCAATGTGGCGCAGGACGCCATCAGCAAAACGGAAGAAAGAGCCGGGATCAAACGTAAAAAGCGCATGAGAAAACCTTGGGACGATATAAGAATCAAAGACCCTACTAAATTACCGCAAAAGCAGGGCTCTGGACATAGTTTATACGAAGGCTATGCCGCGGCGCTTGCGGTCAAGCCGTCGGGCCGAACCATGGTAAAATCCAGCTCCCCGTCCTTGACGCCGACACGGACCGCCCCGCCATCTTCCACCTTACCCTCCAAAATCAGCTCGGCAAGACGGTTTTGCAGTTCGGTCTGGATCACGCGTTTGAGCGGACGGGCACCATAGGCGGGGTCATACCCCTTGTCCGCGAGCCACTTTCTGGCCTCCTGCGCGACATCCAGCATGATCTGCCGCCCAGCCAGCAATTTGTACAAATAGCCAAGCTGGATATCGACGATGCCTGTCATCTGTTCACGGCCAAGCCGGCGGAACAGCAATATATCGTCGAGACGGTTCAGGAATTCGGGCCGGAACGCGGCGCGTACGGCGCCCATCACCAGCTCGCGCGCCGCTTCCACATCAACGCCATCTTCAAGGGTGACCAGATGTTCCGCCCCCAGATTAGATGTCATAATCAGGACCGTGTTGGTAAAATCAACGGTACGCCCCTGACCGTCGGTCAAACGGCCATCGTCCAGAACCTGCAAAAGAATGTTAAAGACATCTGGGTGGGCTTTTTCCACCTCGTCGAACAATACCACTTGATATGGGCGGCGGCGTACGGCCTCGGTCAGGGCGCCCCCTTCCTCATATCCTACATAACCGGGCGGTGCGCCGATAAGGCGGCTCACCGCATGCTTTTCCATATATTCCGACATGTCGATGCGGACCATGGCGCTGTCGTCGTCAAATAGAAATTCGGCCAGCGCCTTGGTCAACTCCGTCTTCCCGACCCCGGTCGGGCCAAGGAACAGGAACGACCCGATCGGACGATTTGGCGATTGGAGCCCCGCCCGTGATCGGCGTACGGCATTCGAGACCGCTTTCACCGCGGCATCCTGCCCGACCACACGTTGTTTGAGCTTGTCTTCCATCTGGAGCAGCTTCACCCGCTCGCCTTCCAGCATCTTGTCGACGGGGATTCCGGTCCATTTGCTGACCACGGCGGCAATATCGTTATCGGTCACCTCTTCGTTGATCATGGACGCGCCATGTACGTTCGCGGCGTCTGCCAACTTGCGTTCCAGCTCGGGAATTTTACTGTATTTTAGTTCGGAGGCGCGGGCCCAGTCGGAATCACGTTCGGCCTGTTCGAGTTCGATCCGGGCGCGGTCGAGCGCTTCGGTAGCCTTCTGGCCTACGCTGAGCTTTTCCTTCTCCGCCTGCCATTGCCCTGTTAAGTCGGCAGACTTTTTCTCTAATTCTTTCAGTTCATTATCAAGCTTTATTAATCTGTCTTTTGAGGCAGAATCGCTCTCTTTCGACAGGGCTTCCCGCTCGATTTTCATCTGGATGATCCGGCGGTCGAGTTCGTCAATCGCCTCGGGCTTGGAATCAACCTGCATCCGCAAGCGGCTTGCCGCTTCGTCGACCAGATCGATGGCTTTATCGGGGAGAAAACGGTCGGTGATATAGCGGTTCGACAGGGTTGCCGCCGCCACAATCGCGCCATCCGTTATGCGTACGCCGTGATGGGCCTCGTATTTTTCTTTAAGGCCGCGCAGAATGGAAATTGTGTCCTCTACCGTTGGCTCGGGCACAAACACGGGCTGAAAGCGGCGGGCCAGCGCGGCGTCCTTTTCAATATGTTTGCGATATTCATCGAGCGTGGTCGCGCCAACCATGTGCAGTTCGCCACGGGCCAGCGCGGGTTTTAACATATTGGATGCATCCATCGCGCCATCGGCCTTTCCCGCGCCTACAAGCGTATGCAGCTCGTCAAGGAAAAGGACGATTTCACCGCTCGCACTCTTGATCTCGTCAAGTACGGCCTTCAGCCTCTCTTCGAATTCGCCTCGGAATTTGGCCCCCGCAATCATCGAACCCAAATCAAGGGCCATAAGCCGTTTTCCTTTAAGGGATTCAGGCACATCGCCATTGATGATGCGAAGCGCCAGCCCCTCGATAATCGCGGTTTTGCCGACACCCGGCTCACCAATCAGGACGGGGTTGTTTTTCGTACGGCGCGAAAGAATCTGGATCGTACGGCGGATCTCCTCATCACGGCCGATAATCGGATCCAGTTTGCCGTCACGGGCATCTTTGGTCAGATCGCGGGCGTATTTGGAAAGCGCTTCGAAATTGTCTTCGGCGGATGGGCTATCTGCCGTACGGCCCTTGCGCATGGCATTGATGGCCTGATTGACCGCTTCGGGCTTAATGCCTCCTTCCGCCATAATCCCGCCCATATCGGATGTGGACGGCGCCATGGACATGGCCTGAAAAATACGCTCTAGGGTGACGTACTTGTCGCCTGATTTTTCAGCCAAATTCAATGAATTATCGGCGATTCTTGCCAAATCACTTGAAATACGCAGACCGCCCGCGCCAC
The DNA here is from genome assembly GCA_965650865.1 of uncultured Alphaproteobacteria bacterium. Taxonomy (GTDB): domain Bacteria; phylum Pseudomonadota; class Alphaproteobacteria; order Micavibrionales; family Micavibrionaceae; genus Micavibrio_A. The sequence goes on from CBFGQF010000077.1 coordinate 8,025, forward strand.
CGCCAGTAACCGCAGGCACTTTGGCCAAAGACTG
>CBFGQF010000078.1:0-8035 GCA_965650865.1 uncultured Alphaproteobacteria bacterium
ATGTGGAATAAGCAATATGCATATGTGGGTGTGAATCCGTACCATGTTGCGCAATTCGCCAGATATCTGGAAGAGGAATGGCGCCAGAAGGGGTACGAGGATGTCGAGGTCTATGCCGAAGTATGGAGCAGTCTTAATTTCAGGAAACCTGCTTTACTGGTAGATCCCAATGTCGACATGACTGAAGTTGAATGGGGATTTGCGGCTTCGCCTTGGGTGATGCCTCTAAATGAACCGTTCCTGCCAAGGGAGGAGCGCGTAAGGGTTCGTTTGAACATGGGGGTGCAAGATTAATCGCCCGGTCATACTTTTTGACGGTGTTTGTAATCTCTGCCGCGGCAGCGTCCAGTTTGTCCTGAAGCATGAAAGAAATGAGGAATTTCGGTTTGCATCCCTGCAATCTGCTATCGGGCAAAAGCTTTTATCCCAATATTCTGCACCTCAATTTCAGAATATGAATACCATAATATTGATTGAAGGCGGGCGTGTCTCTTATAAATCCACCGCCGCTTTAAGGATTGCGCGCAATTTGCGTTTTCCTTGGCGACTTGCGGGTGTTTTCTTGATAATACCTGAAAAAATCCGTGATTTGATCTATGACTTTATCGGGCAAAGGCGTTATAAATGGTTCGGAAAAATGGATACTTGCTGGCTGCCGGACCCAAGGTTGGCGCACAGGTTTCTAAACGACGAATAACAACAGTGTAACGGATTTGTCATGCTGCAGGACCAGGACAGAATTTTCACCAATCTTTACGGACGCGAGGATGCCGGTTTGGCAGGAGCGCGCGCACGTGGTGATTGGGACGATACGAAAGCCATCATCGCCAAGGGCCGCGACTGGATCATCGACGAGATGAAAAAATCCGGTCTGCGTGGTCGCGGCGGCGCGGGTTTCCCGACCGGCATGAAATGGTCGTTCATGCCGAAAGAATTAAAAGACAAGCCGCACTACCTCGTCGTCAACGCAGACGAGTCGGAACCCGGCACGTGTAAAGACCGCGAAATTATGCGGCATGATCCGCACAAACTGATCGAAGGATGCCTGATCGCCGGTTTTGCGATGCAAGCGCACCATGCCTTTATCTATATTCGCGGCGAATTTTTTAGTGAGGGATCGGAAGTCGTCAAGGCGATTGAAGAAGCGCGCGCGGCGGGACTGCTTGGTAAAAATGCCGCCGGTTCCGGCTGGGATTTTGACATCACATTGCATCGCGGCGGCGGGGCGTATATCTGCGGTGAGGAAACCGCGCTTCTTGAGTCTCTTGAAGGCAAAAAGGGGCAGCCGCGCAACAAGCCGCCATTTCCGGCGGGCGCAGGCCTTTACAACGCTCCGACCACCATCAACAATGTGGAATCGATTGCGGTTGTGCCAACCATTTTGCGCCGTGGCGCGGGCTGGTTTGCGGGTCTCGGCAAGGATGAAAAGAATACGGGCACGAAATTGTTCTGTCTGCTCGGTCACCTTGGCACGCCTTGCGTTGTCGAGGAGGAAATGGGCATCCCGCTGCGCGATCTTCTTGAAAAACATGGGGGCGGCGTTCGCGGCGGCTGGGACAATTTGCTGGGTGTTATTCCGGGCGGTTCTTCTACCCCCATCATGCCAAAAGAAATTTGCGATACCGTATTGATGGATTTTGACAGCCTCCGCGCTGTTGGCTCCGGCCTTGGTACGGCGGGCGTGATCGTCATGGATAAATCGACCGATATCGTTTATGCGATTGCACGCCTTGCCCAATTCTACATGCATGAATCCTGCGGCCAGTGTACGCCGTGCCGCGAAGGCACAGGCTGGCTCTGGCGCATCATGACGCGCATGGTAAAGGGGCAGGCCACGATTGAAGAAATCGACATGCTTTATGACCTGACCAAGGAAATCGAAGGTCACACAATATGCGCTCTCGGCGATGCTGCGGCTTGGCCGATCCAAGGCCTCATCCGTCACTTCCGCCCGGAAATGGAACGCCGTATTATCGAATACCGCAAATTTGCGAAGGCTGCCTGATTTCAGGCAGTTTTTTGAAAGAGTATAATTATGAGTGTTGTTTCTTTTCGCGGTGAACGCACCGTTGTTGTGTCACCCCATCATCCGTCAAAGGATGAAGAGGGGCATCAGATTGCGCTTGCCCATCTCGCGACCAAACTCAAAACAACGCCGGAATTTATGTATGATGGCGGAATTATCAAAGTCCGTGGCGTTGGAAAAGATATCCGTAAAGGAAAACAATATTGGGGCGGGTTCGGTGTTGCCGTCCTGATTTCAGAATCTTTCAACGGCGCGAGCTTGTCGCAGGCGATAGGCGAAGATGTTGTGGTCTACGACCAGTTGGAGCAAAAGCTGTTTCACAACGGGGAGGAGAAATCCACGGCCCTGGTTCTACCGCTTCGGCCGTCGGTTTAGACTGCGACTTTGTTTTTCATGGTGCCGAAATACGCACCGGCATTTTCAAAAAGCTTCAGGCCGTCTGCACGTTCCGGCAATGTCTTGCCATCACGGCGTGCGCGGTCTTTCAGTATTGCGTAATCATCACGCTGCCATGTGAACATCCCGCGTTCCGGATGGGGCATCAGGGCGAGGACGCGACCCGTCGGGTCCGTCATGCCCGCGATATCATCCATCGCGCCGTTGGGGTTGAACGGGAATTCACCATTCGCTTTTTCACCATCCGGTTTCACAAAACGGAGCGCGATTTGTTTCATGTCTCTGAGTGTTTTCAGCGTTTCATCACTCATCATGAAACGGCCTTCGCCATGCGCCACCGGAATATGCATGGATTTGATACCGGACAGCCATGGTGATTTTGTGTCCTGCACGGCGACGTCGACCCATCGGCATTGATAACGGGCGGTCAGATTGTGCGTAACGGCCACAAAACGTTCGCCATATTTTTTATCGATGGCAGGGGCAAGGCCGAGATTGGCCACAATCTGGCACCCGTTGCAGATACCGATGGTCAGGGTATCGCGCGCGATAAATTTCTGTAAATGGTCCCACAATGTCAGGCGCATCTTTTGTGCAAAGGCGTTGCCCGATCCCGTATCGTCACCATAGGAAAAACCGCCGGGGATACAGAGAACTTGGGTTTCTTCCAGCTCCTGCGGGTTGTCTATCAGGTCGTTGATATGGCGGATTTGTGAATTAAATCCCGCCTGTTCGAAAGCGTAGGATGTTTCCTCTTCGCTGTTGATTCCATACCCGGTGATGACGAGGGATTTTGCGGCCATATTAGAAACCCTTCAGCGGTGATTTATAGGCGTGTTCCATATCACGGATGGAAACGACGACATGATTGATTTGCAGGGTGTTGTTTTCAACCACCGTGCCGATTCTGGTTGCGGCATCACCCATGATTTTTTCGAATGCACCTTTGTCGTGCGGGGCAACAGTTACAACCACGCGGCCCGTGCTTTCCGAGAACAGGAATTTATCAAGACGAAGATCGCTCTGGATACGGATATCCATACCCAGTCCTGACGCGATACATTTCTTCGCAAGCGTTACGCCGAGGCCGCCAAGATTGACAGGCAGGGCGGAGGCTATCAAATGCCCCTTGTTCGCCGCGCTGATCTTTTGATAGAGCGCGAGGTTCGCAGGTCCATCCGTTTCCGGCACGTTGTTTCCAAGGTGGCCCTTCATATCGTAATATTCCGATGCGCCGAGTTCGTCCTTGGTTGTGCCGAGAAGATAAACGATATCGCCCACGGCCTTGGGATCGAGAGATACGGATTGATCGATATTGTCCATCACGCCGATACCGGAAACCAGCAAGGTCGGCGGAATGGAAATTTGCACCGGTTCATTCGTGGCGTCATAGCCTTTGAAGTCGTTGAACATCGAGTCTTTGCCGGAGATGAACGGGGTTTTGTAAAGCACGGCGAGATCATAGATCGCTTCGCAGGCGCGTTTCAATTGGCCGAGGCGTTCCGGATCTTCGGAAGAACACCAGCAGAAATTGTCGAGAATTGCGAGGTGATCAATCGGGCAACCCGCGGCCACGGCGTTACGCACGGCCATATCAAGTGAGGCCGATGCCATGTGATATGTGTCGATATCGGAATAGCGCGGTGCCAAACCTTGTGACAGAACCGCGCCTTTTGGAGTATCGAGCACAGGGCGTGAGACAGTGGCTTCCGCAAACACGCGGCCCGGACCCTGAAGCGGGCCAAGCACGGCAGAGCCCTGAACGTTGTGATCGTACTGTGTTGCCACGAATTCTTTGGAACAGATATTCAGGCGGGACAGCATATGCAGAATTGTTTCCGCATAATCCGCCGGTTCCGGCAAATTCGGTTCCTCTTCGCCGCCGCGTGTAAAGGTTGTTTTGAGCGGTGTTTCCGGCAGGCCGTCATGAAGGAATTCCATGTCGAGGTCCATGATCGTCTCGCCATGCCAAGTCACATGGCATTTGCCGCTATTTGTAAATGTTCCGATAACCCAGCTTTCTGATCCACGCTTTTTCAAAATCGCCTGCAGTTTTTCAATGTTCTGCGGCGGCACGGCAAGCGTCATGCGTTCTTGTGATTCCGATATCCAGATTTCCCATGGCTGCATGCCCGGATATTTGAGCGGCACTTTTTCCAGTTCGACATGGAAACCGCCAGTGTCTTGGCCCATTTCGCCAACAGAAGAGGAAAGGCCGCCAGCGCCGTTATCGGTGATCGCGGAATAAAGTCCGAGGTCGCGTAAATCTTTGACTATCGCGTCAGAGAATTTTTTTTGCGTGATCGGATCGCCAATTTGTACGGCGGTGGCGGGGGAGCCTTCATCGAGGGCTACGGAGGAGAATGTCGCGCCGTGAATGCCGTCGCGGCCAACCTTGCCGCCAACCATCACGATCAGGTCGCCGACTTGCGCCTTTTTCACATGACCCGGTTTGCCGTTGATCTCACGCGGGATCATGCCGATGGTGCCGGCGAAGACGAGCGGTTTGCCGACATAGCGGTCATCGAAATACAAGAACCCTTGCGGTGTTGGGATGCCGGAACAGTTGCCGCCATGGTTCACGCCATGGATCACGCCTTTCATGATTGTTTCGGGTGCCAGCATCCGGTTGGTCTTGTTCTTGCCGCGATAATATTCCGGATTGGTGTTCGGGTCGGCAAGGCAGAATCCGTAGCGGTTCAAAACAGGTTTTGCGCCTTGGCCAAAGCCAACGCAGTCACGATTAACGCCGACGATGCCTGTGATGGCGCCGCCGAAAGGGTCGAGCGCGGACGGGGAGTTGTGGGTTTCAACCTTGTCCGTGATCAGCCAGTTGTCATCGAATATGATACCGCCTGCATTGTCTTTGAAAACAGACACGCAGAAATCTTTGTCACCAAGCGATGTGCGAATGTCTTGTGTCGCACGTTTGATATAGTGCTTGTAAAGGCCGTCTTTGACTTCGTCGATCGGTGAAGCAAAGATTGTGTGTTTGCAGTGTTCAGACCATGTTTGCGCCAGCGTTTCGATTTCAACGTCCTTAGCCTTGCGGCCGATTTTTTTGAAATAGGCTTGAACGGCCTGCATATAAAGCAAAGACATGCCGAGCGGGCCACGGCGCGTTCCATCCGCATTTGCAATGCCTTCTTTGCCGATACGCGCTAGTTCTTCATCGCTGACATTCAAATCAACGTCATCAACGGCGGCGCCTTTGTTGTCGAGGCGCACGCGCGGCACAATCGTTTCCATGCCGCCGGATTGTTTATACTCGTTCGCGGCCTTGATAGAGGCGCGTTGGATCAGCGGGTTGTACAATCCTGCCGTGATTTCGCGAACGTCACTCTCGTTCAATTGGCCTTTGAGCAGAATGAGTTGTGACGAATACACAGGTTGATTGTAATTGAGGGTGAGTGTCGCCAGTTCCTGCACCGTGTGACCGATATTGTCGGTCACACCGGGAAGAAAACCGATTTCCACCGCCCAGTCGAAATCCCCTTCATCGCCGCGCGTCAGAATTTTCTGCGTGACCGGATTGACGAATGATTTTGCGAGTGCCTGCAAATTGGCGGGGCTGCCAATATCGTCTTCGACCGTGTACACATCGACGATTTTTGCCGATGCCTTTTTGCCTGATTTTGCGATAGAGCCTTCCAGTGTTTTGGCGCGGCCATCTTCGGATGTGGTGATAACTTCGATGCGTTGGGACATGGCCTTTCATAGCCGATTAGAGGTCCCAAAGACAAAGGAAAAATCACCCAAAATAGCCATTTTCAACGATGTCATCCTGAGTGCAGCGAAGGATCTTATGGGATCCTTCAGTCGCCTATGGCCCGTTCAGGATGGCAGGGCTTAAGCCTGTCATTTCCAGGGCTCCATCGCGGCATAGAGCATAATCCCCGTGGCAATGGCGAGGTTAAGCGAATCCGCGCGGCCATTCATCGGCAATTTTACCGTCTGGTGGACGGCGTCCTGAATTTCCGGCGTAATGCCCGCCTGTTCGTTGCCCATAACAAGGATCATCGGTTTTTTATAATCGGCTTCCCGGAAATCAACGGTGCGGTCATTGAGGGCGGTGGCAATAACGGATCCGGACCAGCCGGAAACAAGGTCCAGAAATTCGGCCTTGGAAACTGGCACCACTGGAATGGAAAAAGTGGAGCCCATGGTCGCACGGATGGCCTCCACCGAAAAGGGGTCGCAGCACTGGCCTATCAGGATGACGCCGTCCGCACCGACGCCGTCCACCGTGCGGATAATCGTGCCGAGATTGCCGGGGTCGCGCACTTCCTCAAGCGCCACCCAGCATTTAGAATGGGATGGATCGATATCTTTCAAACTGCCGTAGCGTTGCTTAAACACCCCCATCACCATTTGCGGGTTTTCCTTGCGGGAGAGTTTTTCGAGGACGGCTTCCCCGACTTTCAAGCACAAACCGCCGCGTGCCGAGGTTGCATCAATCGCGCGTTGCAGCCCTTCATGCATTTCTGCGTCTTCAGAAAACACCAGTTGTTCCGGCACCACGCCGCAATCCAGCCCTTCAAGGATGGAGCGCAGCCCTTCGGCCACAAAAAGCCCCGTTTCCTTGCGATATTTGCGCAGGAACAGCGAATTGATCGCCTTTATTTTCGGGTTCGAGGGGGAGGTGATGTGTTCAATACGGGCCATTATGCACTCCATCTTGCAAACATGGATGTAGCGAGGGGGCGGGATTTTGTCTGATCCATTAATAGAAGTTCGCCGTAATCGCGCGTGCCCTTTCGATCGCCGAGCGCATCTTTCATCATATGGTCGAGCGTGAGCGGGGAGAGGCGCAGGGCGTAGGCGGTGAGGATCATGAACTGTGCGTCGTCTGACAATAATTCCGCGCAGTTTTTGAGCATGGGGGCAACATCGGTTTCGAATCTCCACACCTCGCCATCGGGCCCGCGGCCATAGCGGGGCGGGTCGAGCAGGATGCCATCATATTTATTGCCGCGGCGGATTTCGCGAGCCACGAAAGCGGCGGCATCATCGCAAATCCAGCGGATTTTGCTTATTCCAAGGCCGCTTGCCTCTTGGTTCTCCTTGCACCATCCGATGGCTTTTTTTGACGCGTCAACATGGGTCACTTCCGCGCCATTGGCGGCGGCTATCAGGCTTGCCGCGCCTGTATAAGCAAAAAGATTCAAAAGTTTGAAAGGTCTTTTTAATGTTTTGCTTGATGATTTGATTTGATCCGCCATCCACTGCCAATGCGGCCTTTGCTCCGGAAACAGGCCCATGTGGCGATAGCTCATCAGGCGGCAAAGCATGGTTGCCCCTTCGACCTCGACCGGCCAGCTTTCAGGCAGTTTCCCTTTTTGCGTCCAGCTTCCTTTTTCCTCATCTTCTTTTTCCGAGGCGTTGGTAAAAACCGCATCGGCCTTCTTCCATTCGGATTCGGGCAGGGAGGGAGACCATAGCGCTTGAGGCTCGGGACGGCTCACTGTTATTTTCCCGAATCTCTCCAGTTTACGTCCGTTGCCGCTATCCAGCAGGACATAATTTTGCCAACCATTCTCAATTACGATATTCGGGGTAAAATCACTCATGCACATCATATAAACGCTTTGATTGGATTTGTAAAAAGGGTAT